>CAZGLR010000010.1:1481-40679 GCA_964526635.1 uncultured Ignavibacteriales bacterium
TGTCATTTCAGGCGGACTTCCGGCGGACTGTTTTCCGGCATGTCCGCAAGTCGTGTCCGGGCAAATAGGATCGGGCGTTGAGTTTACATCAGACTCTGAGGGATTGCGGATTATCGACGATGATTCATTTGACTGGGACGCCGACTGGGCAATCGAATTCTGGATGCGCCGTTCGACCGTTGATCCGACCATTAATGAAGTTATTATCGGCCGGGTCGGGCCATCGTGGTGGATCGGTGTGTATGCAGCCAGCCCGGCGGTATCGGGGGTGCCGTATGGTCATCTCCTGTGTTATTTCAACGGCGACTACATTTACAGCTCCATGCCGATAATCGATGATCAATGGCATTACATAGTCATCACCCGGGAAAGCTCAACCGGGCTCACCACATTATTTGTCGATGGTGAAGAAGATGCTTCCGGGACGGTCAGCACCGGCTTCACCGGTACCGCCGAGTTGACGCTTGGCTGGTTCAATGTAGGCGGTGGCTACCGGTATACCGGCATGCTCGATGAAGTGGCATTTTATGACGGCGGGTATCCGTCGGGAGAAACTGTCGCCAATCATTATTCCATCGGTTTGCTCGGGCAGGGGTATTGTACTTTTGAATTATCATGCGGAGATGCCAATGGCGACGGGTATGTCAATGTCGGGGATCCGGTTTTCATCCTCAATTGGGTATTCATGGGCGGCCCGGAACCGATTTCGGAAACTTTGGCCGACGCCAATTGCGATACCATCAACAATGTCGGCGACGTGATATACCTGATCAATTTTATATTCAAGGCAGGACCGGAACCGTGCTGTCCATAAAACAAGAGCAAAAGACTCCGCAAGGTTCACTGATTGATTCGGATTGCAGGACAAAAACAGGCTTGACAAATCGGGTTTTTTTACATACACTTGATCAAGAGCACACCTTTGGGCGCCTCCCTGCCCATGCCGGAACCACTACTGCGTGGTTATTAAGACAACTGTGGAACGCGAATCTGCGCGATTATTCTACATAGCTTCTATAGCTATGTAAAAAAAGGAGTTACTGTTTATCGGGGGACGGCAGTCAACACGTTACTCACCCGGTGCTCTTGGCATCATCAGTTTTTAAATCGTTGATATGCCCTCCTTACTTAACTTATATGCGCAAACTCAGGGGGCTGAGAGCGAAGCTTAGGAGGAATCTACTTATGAAACGCAATGCTAATGAGCTCGCCGTACTTATATGCGCGGCGTTGCTTGTGTGCTTTTTCGGGAACCTTGTGGCACAACCCTCGGGGTGCCCATCCGGCATAATTCACTATTGGAAATTGAATGAAACGACCGGCGGGCCATTTGTCGACTTCTATGCCGGAAATGATGCTACCTGCACAGCCTGTCCAACGGCTGTTACCGGCCAGGTTAATGGCGCCCAGGAATTCGATCGTACGACCACCCGCGTTTCTGTCGCGGATGACGGTTCATTCGACTGGAGCCAGGATGACAGCTTTACGTTCGAATTCTGGATGAACCAGTCGGCCGGCTGCACCGGGACGGCAACAGATGATAATCAGGTTATTCTCGGTCGGATCGGTGCCGGATGGTGGTTCGGCATTAACTGCGGTTCTCTGGATCCGGAAGGCCATATCCGGGCACAGTTTTCGCCGGGAACCGGGACGATGTTTTCCACCGCACCTGTTACTGATGGCGACTGGCATCATATCGTCTTCGTGTTTGATGCCGATGCCGACGAAATGCGCTTGTTTATCGATGGCGCTCTTGACAATTCAAAATCATGGGTCGGCAGGGACCTCTCGGGTACCGATGACCTGACTGTCGGCTGGTTCAGTTCAGCCTATGGCTACGCCGGCCTGCTCGATGAACTGGCCCTGTATTCGGTTGCCCTCGATCAAGCGACTATCGTTGATCATTACAACAGCGGCGTCGGCAAAGAATACTGTGTCACCAACCAGTGCCCGGTAGTTTCCGATATTCCGGATCAGTCGGTTCTGGTCGGAACAAGTTTTACCACGATTAATCTCGATGATTATGTCGAAGATTCCGATGATGCCGATGCGGATATCTCATGGACAGCCAGCGGTAACATCAACTTCGATGTAGATATCACCGACCGGGTCGCTACGATAACGCCGCTTGATCCGTTCTGGACCGGTTCGGAAACAATCACCTTCACCGCCTCCGATCCGAGTTCGTGCACGGATTTCGATGACGCGGTCTTCACTATCACCAATGATTGTCCGGTCATCTCCGATATTGGAGACCAGTCTGTAGTCGCCGGCAACAATTTCGCTACCATCAACCTCGATGATTACGTTACCGATGCCGATCACACCGATGATCTCCTTACCTGGTCCACCAGCGGCGAAAGCAATCTGATTGTCGATATCGTTGACCGGGTGGCGACTATCACTCTGGTCGATTCCGACTGGATCGGGTCCGAGACGATTACGTTCACAGTAACCGATCCGGGGGATTGTTCGGCCTCGGACGATGTCACTTTCACTGTCCTCTCTGATGATTGCCCGCCGAGCATGGTTCACTACTGGATGCTTGACGAAGGCTCCGGCAGCGGTCTATTTATTGACATTGTCAGCGATCTTGATGCCACCTGCACTGACTGCCCTACACCGGTCAGCGGCATCGTCAATGGCGCCCGGGAATTCGACCGGGATAACAACCGGGTCAACATCGCCGATGATGGTTCATTTGATTGGGCAGCCAATGAAAGCTGGACAATTGAATGCTGGATTAACAAGAGCGATGGCTGCACGGGAACTGCCCAGGCAGATAATGAAGTGATTATTGGCCGGGCCACAGCCGGATGGTGGCTGGGAATTAACTGTGAGTCCGGCGAAAGCAAGGTCCGTTTCTATAAAGGCGGCGCTTTTGACCTGCGCAGTGATGACATCGTGACCGACGGCGTTTGGCACCATATCGTGGCAGCGTATGATGCCAACTCTGATAAGGTGTATCTCTATATCGACGGTGTCAAGAACGACAGCAGTTCATGGGCCGGCGCCGACTTGAGCAATAATACCGATATTACGGTCGGCTGGTTTTCGCCATCTCCCTACTACGGCTTTCTCGGGATTATCGACGAACTGGCTGTTTACAATGCCGCGCTCGATGAAGCCACTGTTCAGGGGCATTATGCCAATGGCCTGCTGGGCCAGGGTTACTGCACGATATCAGAAACTCCGCCACAGATTGTCTCGACGCCGGTAACCAGTGCGATTGCCGGTCAGGCGTATTCTTATGATGTCAATGCCATCGGCAACCCGACTCCGACCTATACGCTGATGACCTCACCAGCGGGTATGACGATTGACAACATGACGGGGATCATCTCCTGGATGCCGAACACGACCGGTGATTTTGACGTCACGGTGCAGGCCAGTAATACGCAGGGAACCGATATGCAGTCATTCACCATCTCAGTGGCGTCGCCCATGACCTGCGAAAACATTCTCCACTATTGGAAGCTGGGCGAAAACAGCGAGCCATATGTGGACATCATCAACGGTCTCGATGCGTACGTCGATGGTGTTGCCCCGACCGCGGTATCCGGTATAGTCGGCAGCGCTCAGCTCTTTGGTGGTACTGATGTCGGACTTTCGATTGCAGACGACGGTTCCTGCGACTGGACGACAACCGATGATTTCTCGTTTGAGTTCTGGATGAAACGCGATACCCTGACGCAGCCCGGATTGGATCAAAACGAAGTAATCCTGGGCCGTATCGGGGCGACGATGTGGATTGGTATCCATACGGGTAATCCACTGGTTGCCGGTGCCACACTCAACGGTGTCTTTGTGGCCTCACACGGCAATTACGTCTGGAGCAGTATGCCGATTACCGATGGTCAGTGGCATCATATTGCCGGTGTGCACGATGGGGCTACGAATACGCTCACGCTTTATATCGATGGTGTCGAGGATCTTTCCGGTGATATCGGTAATTTCGCCGGCACGGATCCATATACCATCGGCTGGTTCAATACCGGCGGAAGATATCCGTATAAAGGTATTCTGGATGAATTGGCCCTGTACGATGCATTGATCAGTCCGGCCGACATTGTGACACATTTTAACAACGGCCTGTTGGGCAAGGGGTATTGTATTCAGTACGCCTGTGGTGATGCCACTGGTGACGGGGGCATTACAGTCGCAGATGTTACCTTTCTTGTCCTTTATGTCTTCGGCGGCGGTGCGGCACCCTCGCCACTGGCCGCGGGAGATGCAAATTGCGATGGCACAATGAATGTTGGTGACGCCGTCTATGTCTTGAATTACATCTTTAAAGGCGGTCCGGCGCCCTGTTGTCCGTAAGAAGATAAGATACGACTGTCTGTTAAAACAACCGGGGATAAAGGCTTATATCCCCGGTTCTTTTTTTGTTTAAATCTATAATTATTTTGATCTTAAGGTTAATTGCGTGTATGTAATTGTCGATACCTTATCTGTATGTAATAATCTACTGCATTCCAAGTGGAGTTTATGCCTATGGACGCGGGGGACGGGCCCAAAGTACGAATCGTTTCAGATCGTGAAGACATGCAGCCGGTTTCAGACCACTGGCCATTATGGGGTCTGATCGGGGGCCTTTTGGTGGCTTCGTTTGCGGGCGTGGGCGGCTGGTTGACGGTTGCGTCATTTGATTCTGATTTGTCATTTCTCAAATATCATTTTTCCTATCCGTGGGTATTCGGTATTTATATTTTGCCAATAGCCCTGTACTTCATTGGCCGGAGTTTTCATCAAACAGTCATAAAACAGCAGATAGCGGTAAACGAATTGAAGACAGGGCTTGCAAATCGCGAGGACGAGTTATCCGGTCTGCGCAAGCGGATAAACAGCCTGAAGGATGAGAATGAACGGGCCAAAAACCGCTTTTTGCGGACAACGGCACAAATGAGATTACGATTGAGCCGTCTTTTTACCGTAGAGGGCGACCATATCACGTCCTTATCTGATTTAATTGATCTCGATAAATTGCAGGAATTGCAAAATTCTATTGCAGCAGCTTACAGCCTTGGTTCTGTGATCATTGATCACGGCGGCGAGCCGGTAACCGAACACAGCCAGACGGCCGAAATTTGTCGCCTGATTCAGAAATCATCAATGGGCAAAAAGGACTGTTACTGGTTTCAGCGCAATCTGGGCGAAAAGGCCGCCAAACACGGAAAGCCGGTGTTTAAGCGGTGTCGCCAGTGCGGATTGCTCTGCGGCGCTGTGCCCATGCAAATCAATAAGGAACCGATTGCAACCTGGCTCCTGGGTCAGGCGCGAATGCCCGAATACGGCGACTTTGATTTTGAGGAAACCTCATCGCTGACCGGTATTTCGACTATGGCACTGCAGGAGACATGGAAACAGGCGACAGAGACTGAACAAGACGTGTTCGAGGGCGCTCTGGACTTTTTATGGAAAATGAGTGAGGAATTCCTTAGCCTTAATTACGCTCAGATTCAGTCAACCAAAGAAATTATCCGACGCAAAGAGCATGAACGTGAAGCGGAAGTCGCCTGGCGCGCCCTCGATTTTGCCGGAAACGCCATGTTTATCGCCGATACTGAAGGGAATATCATCGGCGTCAATCATCGCCTTGCCGATCGGTTGGGATTTTCGCGCAAAGATATCATCGGCAAGCAGGTTTATGAACTCGGGATGGGAGGCTCAGCTGATTTATTGTCAACCTGTCTCGAAGCCGATGGTAAATTCAAAAATATCAAACTGTTGACACAAAAGGGCGACAGTGTTGAATCCCGGATTCGATGCGAAAGGCTGGCTGTCGAAGACAAGACATTCTTATGCGGGATCGTAGAGTTTGTCAGTGTAAATGCACTGGAAGATCAATCGTTGACGTCGATGCTCTACCCCGAATCATCTGATGATTAAAATATTCTGCAAATTCAAAATATGCCAAAAGTCCGGGGCGGGATCGAAATGATCCCGCCTTTTTTTTCTTACTGAATCGCTTTGAGTGAAGCATCAATTGCCTTCAGGAGGAAACGGACATCGGTCTCGGTGATGATGAGCAGGGGCAGAAATCGGACCCAGTTGCGAGTCGACAACGACGATTTGACGCCATTGACAGCAAGCTGCCGCTGAAACGCCGCGACCTTTTCTGCTGACTCCAGTTCAAAGGCAATCATCAGACCAAGGCCGCGAACATCGCTTACAAAGGGATATGTTTTGCGAAGTTCCTCGAGCCCGTTCATGATTTGTTCTGATCTTTTGACGACATTACCGGTGATATCTCGCTCGCGCATCTGACGGGTGGCGATCATGGCAGCCACCATAGCCATCGGATTGCCACCGAATGTGCTGCCGTCGTAGCCGGGCTTCATTGCATCTGAGATTTTCTTGTTGGTAACGACGGCCGTCACCGGATAGCCGCCCCCGAAACTTTTACCGATTGTCATAATATCAGGGACGACATCGTAGACCATCGACGCAAACCATTGCCCCTGTTCCTCGGCAGTACGCCCAAAGCCCGACTGGATTTCATCGACTATCATGACAGCATCATATCTATCGCAAATTTTTCTTAATTTTTTCGGATAATCACGCTCAGCCGGACGAATCCCGGCTTCTTCACCCTGGACAATTTCGAGAATCACCGTTTTCGCTGAACCATCGGCAAACAGCTTTTCGATGGCGTCGGTATCGTTGAATGGCACGAAATGCACCCAGTCTTCATTATCGAGAAAAAACGGCTTACGATAATTGTCATTTTCGGTAACAGCAACAGCGCCATGAGTACGACCATGGAAGCCACCCTCCATAGCGATAACACCCTTGTGGCCAGTATAGGCTTTGGCGATTTTCAGGGCCTTGTCAACCGCCTCTCCCCCGGAATTCTGCCAGTAGAACTGGGTTAGGCCCTCGGGCATCATGTCATGGATGCTCATAAGAAAGCGCGTTCGCGGAATATGAACCCGGTCTTCTTTCATGGAAATCAACTGCATCGCCTGATTGAACAGCCCGCGGGCAATTTCCGGATTATTCATACCCAGATTAGTGGCGCTGTAGTTGCTGTCCATGTCAAGATAGGCATCGCCTTTGGTATCGATAATCCAGGCACTATCGCCGCGGACAGGTATTATATCTTTCTCCAGCCTGGAAACAGGGATTTTATACTTTTCGTGAATCGCGATTGCCTGATCAGTCGAGAATTCGCAATCAGTAAGCATTTCGGCTATGACTTTGATTTCGGGGATCGTGCAATTGGCGTGAATGACGTCGGCTACCTGGGCACCCTCGGATTCCGATAGAAATTCCGTAGGATCTGAAATCTTTTTCCTGACCTCGTCGAGAAATGAGGAATCCTGATCTTTCAGGACGATACTGACAACTTCGTCAATGCGTGCCATCGTGGCGTTGAGCCGTTCGGGGTGCCTGGTTCGGTTGTTGATAATACTGCAATACAGGGCCTGCTCGTACATGACCTGTGGTCTCCTTTCCATCAGTCAGCGGGAATCCTACAGTCGGTCAGCCATTGGCCGGAATGATTGACTTCGATTAATCAGCAAGAGTAATACAGGTGTGTGTGGAACTGACTAATAGCGTTTATTGGTATTTGATTTATCACAACGACGTATTTGTAACATGATGAATGATAAGATACGAAATATTGATGTGATTGTCAAATTTAGGCTAATAGTGCAGCATGGGTTGTTTGATGTTCTGATCGAAAACACAAAAAAGGCCTCTTCCTGCTGAAGAAGCCTTTTTGAGAATCACATTACATGTTCTTTATTACTTGCGGAGCTTACGGCGCAGACCGAGACCGGCCAGACCGAGTCCCAGCAGAGCCAGTGTGGTCGGTTCGGGAATCGCCGGCGTGCGGGTTTCGATCGTGAGTTTGACAAAGTCAACCCCGGTAGCGTCGACATCGCCGCCAAGATACCGGACATCCAGATTGCCATCAGCAAGGTAGCTGTTGTCAACGGCGAAATCAAAAACACCGGAACCATACACGCCCTGCTCAACGCCGGCAAAAGCATCGGCAACTTCGATACCATCGAACCACAAACGGCTCTGACCAAAGTCCGTGGTCTGAATGCCGGTCACGTCGATCGTGAAGGTGGCGCTGATGATATCCGAAAGAGCGAAGGGAGCAAAATCAAAGGTTGCGTCGAGAACGAACTGATTGCTTTCATAATCAGTAAACTGAGCGCCATTGGTGGCAGCAAGTTCGGCGGCACTGCGGTTATCAAACACCCATTCCGGCAAAACCGCACCATCGGCAACACCATAGCCGTAACCATCGTTGTCACCGATCATATCGGAATAGGTGAAAGCGTTGGTTGAAGCAGCCATCAAGACGATGGCGGCAATACTTAAAAGTGAAATCCATTTACGCACGTGGGTCATCCTCCAAAAGAGTAATAGTTGAATGGTATGCTCAATAGTAGAGCAGAAAGGGTGCCGTATCAAAAAATTATTTCCAAGCTATTGTCTTGCATTAAGATATACAATTACACCAAAAAGCGACGCGTGGACGATTGTTCATTGTCTGAACAATAAAATTACACGGCGCAGGCAAAAATTTCTTACTTTATTGTAATTCAACAACTTACGAGTCATCCGCCGGGGGTAGATATGTCGGGATTTTAGACGGCCCTAATAGTGTAAAAAAAGGCCTCTGTGGAGAGGCCCTTTTGAATCACAGTGCATGTTTGCTATTACTTGCGGAGCTTGCGGCGCAGACCGAGGCCGGCCAGACCAAGGCCCAGCAGAGCCAGGGTGGTCGGTTCGGGAATCGCCGGGGTGCGGGTTTCGATTTCGAGCTTGACGAAATCGATAGCCGTGTGATCATTGAGACCGGCGAGATAGCTGACATCCAGTTCACCATCGACCAGGTAACTATGGTCAACGGCAAAGGTGAAGAGGTCAGAACCGAGAACATCCTGCTCGACACCGGCAAAGGCATCGGCAACTTCGACGCCATCGAACCACAAACTGCTCTGGCCAAAGAACGAAGTTTGAATACCGGAAATGTCGATTGTGAACGAAGCGCTGATGATATCTGAAAGAGCAAAGGGAGCGAAATCAAAGGTAGCATCGAGCCTGCCATATTGCTGCCAATCGGTGTACTGAGCGCCATTGGTGGCAGCCAGTTCCGAAGCACTGCGATTGTCGAAAATCCAGTAATCAGGAGTCGGTTCGCCGGGCAGATCGGCGCCATCGGCCACGCCATAACCATAGCCATCGTTGTCACCGATCATATCGGTATACACGAAGCCGTAGGCCGACGTGGACATCAGTACAAAAGCAGCTATGGCAAAAAGTGAAATCCATTTACGCACGTGTGTCATCCTCCAATAAATGTGAATTGAGTGCGATTATATACAGAGCATGAAGGGTGCTAAAAAGCATAAATAGTTATATATTATTGTGAGCTATAAACTTACAAACGCAGCTCACATGCCCTCACAGATAATTTGTTCATATAATGGATATATTTGGTCTTCGAAGTGTGGGTAATGTTTAATACCAACATATGCGACAACAACTTACCCTTTTGAGGGGGTGTCGGGATTGCAGCCTGAGCAAATTAAAATAGATAGGAAAATCAAATATCCGATGGTCAGCGAATACAAAATCGGCGGGATTATCTTAAAAATTCCCGCCGAATATGCTTGTATTGCGAAGCAGATACTATCACGCCGAGGCGCGCTGCGCCATCTTCTCACGCTGGGCGGTAATCACCTCGTCTTTGATGCTCGCCGGCAGCGGCGCATAGCGCAGGAACTCCATCGAGAAACTGGCCCGGCCGGAAGACAGGGTTCGAATCGTGGAGGCATAACCGAACATTTCTTTCAGCGGAACCGTGCCATTGAGTTTTTGCGAGCCTTTGCGGAAACGGCGCAGTTTTTCAATTTTGCCACGGCGGCGATTGATGTCGGCGATAATATCCCCCATGTACTCATCCGGAGTATTGATTTCGATTTTCATCATCGGTTCCAGCAGTTCCGGTTTGGCTTTGTGGATCATTTCGCGCAGAGCCTGCTGGGTGCAGATGCGGAATGCCATCTCGCTGGAATCGACCTCGTGATAGGAGCCATCGATGAGAACGAATTTGACATCGACCATCGGGAATCCGGCCAGGAGGCCGTTTTCAGCCGCGCTGATAAAGCCCTTCTGTACTGATGGAATATATTCTTTGGGGATATTCCCACCGGTGACACGATTGACAAATTCGAGACCATTGTCCGCGTTCGGTTCCAGTCTGAAACTAATATGGGCAAACTGGCCCTTGCCGCCGGTCTGTTTCTTGTATTTGTAATCGTAATTGCATTCGGCAGTGATTGTCTCGCGATATGCCACCGCCGGTTCACCGACTTTGACGGCGACTTTATGCTCGGTCTTCAAACGATCGACAATCACTTCGAGATGCAGCTCACCCATGCCCGAGATAATCGTCTCCTCGGTTTCTTCGTCGAAGCGGGCGTTGAACGACGGGTCCTCGAGCGACATTTTGCTCAATGCAATCCCGAGGCGTTCGCGGTCCTTTCGATCTTCGGGTTCAATTCTCAAATCGAGCACTGTTTCCGGCATATGGATCGCTTCGAGCAGGACGGGATATTCCTCGTCGCACAGGGTATCGCCGGTCATGGTCGATTTCAGCCCGATCAATGCCGCGATATCGCCGGCCTTGATTTCGTTGATTTCCTTACGGGTGCCGGCGTGAATGCGCATGATCCGTCCGATCCGTTCGCGCTTATCCTGCGTCGAATTATAAATATAGCTTCCGGCCTTGAGTGTCCCCGAATAGACACGAATGAACGACTGTTGGCCGACGAAGGGATCATTGATGATTTTAAAAGCCAGGGCTGAGAACGGCTGATTGGACGACGGCGGCCGGGTCACGACCCTTTCGACATCATCGATGTCGACACCACGGACAACGCCGCGATCGATTGGTGATGGCAGATAATCGATGACAGCATCGAGCAACAACTGGATGCCCTTGTTCTTAAAGGCCGTCCCGCAGAAAACCGGAGTCACGCACAGGCCAAGGACAGCTTTCCGGGCGGCCCGGATGATATCTTCTACCTCGATGTCCTGCTCTTCGAGATATTTTTCCATCAGCGTGTCGTCGTAATCGGCCAGCACCGCGACCATCTTATCGTGCAGTTCTTTGGCCCTGGGCAACAGATCATCGGGAATCTCCTTCAGGACACGCTGGAGACCATCGTAATAGGTGGCTTTCATAGTCACCAGATCGATGATACCCTCGAGCTTCTCCTCTTCTCCGATCGGCATTTGGAAGGCGACGGCATTGGCGCCAAGCATCTCATTCATCATGTCGATGGTATGAAACAGGTCGGCCCCGACGCGATCCATCTTGTTGACAAACGCTATGCGGGGTACTTTGTAGCGGTCGGCCTGATGCCAGACTGTCTCGCTCTGGGGTTCAACACCACCGACCGCGCAGAACACCATGACGATACCATCGAGAACGCGCAGGGATCGTTCGACCTCAAGGGAGAAATCGATATGGCCGGGCGTATCGATAATGTTGACTTTATGATCTTCCCAGGTGGTCGTGATGGCAGCCGACGAAATCGTGATGCCGCGTTCCTGTTCCTGTTTCATGAAATCCATAACCGCCTGGCCCTCGTGAACTTCACCGAGCCGGTGGATCATACCGGTAAAAAAGAGAATGCGCTCGGTCGTCGTCGTCTTGCCCGCGTCGATATGCGCGACAATACCGATATTGCGTATTTTATGTATTGCTGCCTGGTCCATTATTTCCAATCCTTCATTTGAAAAGAGATGCTCGAAACATGAAGACCGGTGAAGGTAATCAATAATTCCGATTCGTCAAGCAGAAAATACGATGCCGACGCAAATAAGTTGGAATAATGGATACATTTTTACGATAAATGGGTATGGGATGGTCGCGGATGACATTCTCTAACAATTTTCTAACAATGCTCAGGTTGAACGGGCTCGGAAATGCAAACCTCAATGTGTACTACTTTTGAACATTACCCCAGGTAATTTTCGAAGTAAGACAATAGCTGATAATATATTCAAATTGCAGAGACCAGAATTGAAACAAAATATCGCCTCTTATCGAGATGGTATCGATTTTTCACTCTACTTTATGAACGACCGTCCGATATAATTTTCAAAGGGCCAATTAACGTTTTCTTTAAGGGGGAAACATGTCACGGAAGCTTTATCTTCTTATGTTCTGCATCTCGTGCGCTTTGATGCTTGTGTTTTTCGGTTGCAGTGATGATTCCGATACACCCACCAGTCCGGGCGGGGGCGGCGATGGTGATACCACCACGCTGAGCCTGGTTGATGTTACCGGCGTGATCCGCAATGTTACGCCGCCAGTCTTCGAACAATCTCCGGCCAAGGCGCCTCTGGCGGAATCGCTTGAAGTCTGGACCCAGGGCGACTATCCGCTTTTGGACAAGATATTCGGTGATGAAGACCCGCAGACGCTCGAACGGAATTTGGAAAGATTCGAGATGTTCATGGAAATCGCCGAATTTGTCCTGCGTGTTGATGAAAACGGTGATCTGATTACCGATACGATATATGACACGATCCAAGATACCATCGATGGTCAGCCTATGGAGATGTATGTCTCCGCCACGATTACCGAGTTGACCTCCCCGGTGGCAATTCCCGCCGCTCAACAGGACCTTTTCGGCACTTCTATTGATCTGGATTACCTGGTGGTCATTTCTGTCGAACATCAGGCGGAAGGCGAAATGGCCTTTGCGATTACGTTCGACTCAACACAGCAGAAGCTGCTGGCCTTTGAAAAAGACATGGGCGGTGTCGGTCCGGGTGAAACCGAATCTCAACTGGTATATACCACGCTCGATCCGCGCGACTCGACTTTCGAGTTTATCGGCACTATGTATAATGATGATAACGAGGGCGAGTTCACGGTCTCTTATATCATTACATCTGAATCGGGCGGTGGTTTTGATTACCGCATGAGCTGGTTTTCCGATGATGTCGGGGGTGAAAATCCGACTATCCTCGGTTGTATTATCGGCGGCGGTAACAAGGATACCGAGTTTGCACTCAAGTATCGTCAGTTCATGCCGGCCGATACTGCCGAAATGGACACGACCTGGAGTTTTGATCAGGTCTTCGGTTCCGATTATACTCAGGGTACCGGTTTGATCGCCGATTATTCTGAGTACCTGAATGAAAGCCTTATTTTGACCTATGACAAGGTCCCGCACACGGATGTGGTTAATCCGTGGGCAACCGAATAGCGTAAGTCAGCTATCCTGCAACAGGAATAAAAAGCGCGCGTTTTGAAAAGCCCCCGACTCCCGGGGGCTTTTTTATTTTCAGCAACATAGCAGGTTGGGGCATAATTGCCTTCTGGCGTTGCCTATTTGATCCCCTGCCCTACCGGCCGGGGCAGCAGGGATACACTATGGCCGGTCCGCCCTTGAAGATATAGTTGACCAGGTAGACGGCATCGGCAAGATTGACAGCATCATCACCATTGCCCGGACCCAAAAAAGGGATGGCGGCAGGCCCGCCATCCCTGACACATAATTCAATCCACTGAAGGTTAGCTGTCCTACAGTGATTGACAAACAACCCTGTTGAAAATGACTTGCCTCCCCCTGTCGAAAAACGGACACCCCCCGACAGGGTCACCCTTGCCTCAATTGATCAAATTCACTCGAAGGGTGAGTATATGATCCCGGCCTGTGTCTATTGTATATGTTTCGTGAAGGACTGAAATCAAACATCGGGATCCATATTTTTTTCGACAAAACCTGATTTACATACACCCTGGTAAGCTGTTACTTAACAAAGTATTAACGCGGCGGCTTCGATGACAATTGACACCATATAAATAATCTGTATATTAATTGTGAAATGCAGTCCTAATCAGGTGTACGGGCAGTGCAAATTAACGACATTGTAAATCGAGCTCAGACGGGCGATACCGAAGCCGAACGCGAATTATTCCGCCAATTGACTGTTAGATTTCGGTTTATCGCGAAACAATATATTGATAACGAAGACGCTGAGGATATTGTTCAGGATGCGTGCGTTACCGTGCTGGATAAATACAAGCAGGAATCGTATGAGCGCAGTTTCGCCGCCTGGGCATATGGCGTCTTAAGAAACAAGATCGGGAATTATTACAGGAAGAAAAAGAGCCGAGGGGATTTATTATTCGAGCATATATCACGGAATGCTGCTACACTATTGAAACAGCCTGACTATTCCCTCGTCTCCCGGCTGCGGGCCTGCCTGAAAAAGATCGTGAAAATCTCTCCCCGCTATGCCCGCGTTCTCAATCTTGCCTATCAGGGGTATGAGACCGCTGATATTTGCCAACGGCTGAACATCAACCGGGGGAATTATTACATGCTTCTTAACCGAAGCCGTCGCCTCCTGCGCGACTGTCTGGAAAGGGGGGACCAATGAGGGGCTCGTTGACATGTTCCGATAATCGGGTGGGGCAGTTATTGCATGCCTATGAACTGCATCAACTCGATGACGCGCAGCGGACAATGTTCGAACAGCATCTGCTTGAGTGCAATCACTGTTTTCAAGAGGTATCTGCTTTTACCGCCGAGGCGGCGCAGCTTCGCCATAGTACCGAACTGGCCGAACTGGTCGCCGGGGCATCATCACATTCGCGCCGTTTCGATTTCCGATTGCTTATCGCCGGTGTTGTTATTGCCCTGCTGCTTGTGCCCGCATACATGGGTATCTCATCATTTGCTTCCGATACGTTCCGTCCGGTTCAGGTTATCGCATTGCAGCAGGAGCGGACCGGCACCGGTAGTGCGGTGTTTTCGGCTGATCGCGACGGTGTCATCATGTTTGCTTTTACCGAGAGTAAACCGGCCGGTGACCTGACTATTCAGATAGAAACAGTTGCCGGAAGGACGGTGACATCGTATACTGGGTTTACGGGATTCGACAGTAACGGGATCGGACGACTGCTGCTTCCAGCCCGGTATCTGAAACCGGGGCAGTATATTATGCGGTTGCTTGAAAAACGTAATGGCGCCACTGCGGAGTTATCCTCCTATCACTTCCGCGTAACCGGCTAAGCGGCCAGTACAGGTCTGATTTACCCATCAGTGTATCGTAATTGAGGTATCGTCTGTGCTTCAGAGAGGCGTCTCCCCCGAATCTACTTCGCTGCGCGGTCTGTTAATTTTCCTGGCGATTTTGTGTCTTACGGGCACTGCACGGGGTGCCAATACACATTGGGTTCATCTTCCACAGACGCTGGATTCACTGGTGCGTACTGGCGACAGCACCGCTGCTGACGCCCTGCTTTCACAGTATCTCACCGATGCGCTCTCATCAAGACCTGCCGATGATTCGCTGCGGGCATGCATCATCGATTCCCTCGGCGGAGTATTGTACTCTCACCGATATTATAACGAGGCTGAGTCCTGCTTTACCCGGGCCTATTCGATCCGTCGGGAGATTTTTGATTCACCCCATGCCGATATCGCGAGATCGTTGCTGCATCTGGCCAATGTTGAGAACATCCGGGGCAATTTCACGGCCGCGCAACATCTGTACCGTGAGGCAATATCTATTTTCGAGGGTGAATTGGGTCTCCTGAATGAAGAGGTCGGCTGGGCGTATATGATGCTGGCCCAGAATATAAAAAACTACGGCTATTATGATCAATCGGCCGGGGTCTATCGCCAGGCCTATGATATTTATGAACAGCTTTATGGTCCTGATCATATCAAGCTGTTTCATCCATTGAAAGAACTCGGTCTGACTTATAAGCATGCCGGGGACTATCAAAAATCAGTCATGCAATATTTACGTGCATCTGAGTTGGCCTTGCGCGACAGCGGGGCATTTTCCGATGCGTATATCGGCACGCGGTATAATTTGCTGCAGGTATACATCCAAAAACAGGAATACCAGACCGCTATATCCTATGGTCGTGAAGTTGATTCACTCTGTACACGGGGCAATCCTGCCTGTCAGTTCTATCCGTTGAATCAGGGGCTTTTGGGAGATATTTATCTCAACTTGACCGATTTTGATCAGGCCGAATATTACTATCTGGATGGCGTTAAAAAAGCCCGTGAAATCGCCGGAGATGAGCATGAAGATGTCGCCGTAGTTCTTTTCAAGCTGGCCGAATACTATTACCAGATTGGACGGTACGCGGAAGCCGAGGAATCGTTTTTGGAGGCTACCCGAATTCAAAGTATTGCCTACTGGTTTTACAGCCGCGGCGATTTTTATGCCAGGTGCCTGCACAAACTGGGTGATGTATACATCATCCAGGGCCGATACAGTGAGGCCGAGAGTATTTACATTGAAGCCAGGAATCTGCGGGAAAATATCTATGGCTCTCAGCATCATTATGTCGGCCAGGCCCTGCTGGACCTGTCGCATGCCTATGAACATCAGGGGCGCCTGGACGAAGCGGAAGCCATTTGCCGGGAAGCGGTCGAACTCTTCGAAAAGAGCCTGGGTCGTAACCATATCGGGGTGGCCGGGCCGTTGCTGCGACTCACGGAGGTGTTATTCACCGGTGCCAGGTACAATAGCATCGATTCAGTCCTCCAACGGGTCCTGCAAATATACGACATGAACTTGCCCGCTGATCATATTAATGTCGCTTCGACAAAAATCAAACGGTTGAAACTGCATCGGATTCTCGGGGATCATGATCGGGCGTTCGCATTGCTTTCGGAATTGACCGGCCCTTTCACCGAGCCCGAACCGGCTTTCAGCCTGGCGGCGGCGGAGTTTGCGACAGAGGCGGCCAAGCTGTATTGCGCTGCTGAACAATTTGATTCAACGGCCTGTTATTATCATCAGGCTGTTGCTGTTTATGAAGAACTTCTTCCCGTAGAAAATCCCCGGATTGCTGAAATAAATCTCGATGTCGCGGTGTTTTATGCATCGCATGAAGAGTATGAGGCGTCTTTGCCGTATTTCCGTCGCTTTTTCGAATCGCGGGAGCAGTTTCTTCGTTATGTATTTGAGTCATCGTCGGAAGATCAGAAATTCCGATGGATTCAGCGATATTCATGCATCAGCGATGAATTACTCTCGGTCATCACGAAAACCGAATCTGAAGAACTGCTGCAACTGGCACTGCAAATGATTGTCTTCAGTAAAGCGGCGGTTCTGGATGCCGTGGGGTCGGAGCGACGGGCGGCATTTTGCCGCATCAATGATGACTTCGATTCACTTTTTGTCGAATATCAACTTTTGTGCAGTGACATTGCCGATCGCTCTCTGGCAGCCATCAATGCACACACACCGTCACTCCAGGATCAAATTCAACGGTTACAGCGAAGGCGCGAAGAGATTGAATCGGGACTCAGTCGTTTTTGTGCCGATTTCAGCGAATACACCGACCGCCAACCGATTCAGTACCGGGATATTGTACAGAGTATTCCCGAAAAAAGTTGCGTATTCGACTTCATCAAGTATCGTCGACATAAGTTGATGCCATTCCGGGAGGCCATTCAAGCGGATGAGCACTACCTGGCTTTTATGCACTGTCGCGACGGCACAATCAAAGCCCTCGATGCCGGACCGGTCACTTACATCGACAGTCTAATAACGGCTATGATGCGGCAGGTCAATCAGGCCGCCAATTGCGTGTATGTGCCACTGATGGCCGAATGCGAAGTGGCCTTGGCGGCAACCACTCATCAGTTGTATGAGGCGCTCCTCGCACCTTTTGCCTCGTCCCTGGGGGGGCGTTCGCGCCTGATTATCTCACCGGACAGCCGTCTCTGGCAAGTGCCCTTTGAAATCCTGTCGGTTGGAGAAAACCGTTATCTGATTGAAGATTACGAAATCAGTTATTTGACATCCGGGCGGTATCTGGTGCCTACTGATGATGAGAACCCCATACCGGAATCACGTGTCCTCCTGGTGGCGGATCCGGACTACGACGCGCCATCTGAAGTGATAATTTGTCCTGTAACGATATCATCCGAAACCGGGGCCTTGGCAGAAAGAACACGGGTTCAGCAGAACAGAGGAAGGTGTATCGAACAGCTATTTCTTCGCCTGCCTCATGCCCGGAAGGAAATCCACGCTATCGCACATATCGTGCAAAATAATTCTACCCTCGGCGTAGATGCGCTTATCGGGGATCAGGCCACTGAGTTCAATGTCAAGCAATTGTGCGAGGCGCCCAGGATCGTCCATATGGCCACGCACAGCATGGTGTGCACCGATCTCAATGACTCTAACGCCGAACTGCATCCGCTTCTGGCTACCGGCCTGGCGCTGGCCGGTGCGAATTCGTCTCAGGTTACCGCCGGGCAGATTAAATCCGATGGAATCCTGACGGCCATGGAGATCGCCGCCATGAATTTTCATGGTACTGAACTGGTTATCCTGTCGGCCTGCGAAACTGGAAGCGGCGAACTGCTCGATGGCGCGGGGATTCTTGGATTACCCCGTTCATTCCTTATCGCCGGCGCCGAGTCGGTGGTTTATACCCTTTGGCGTATTACCGATGCCGGGACGATTGATTTCGTGCATGAGTTTTACCGTCAACTCTTTTCGGGACAGTCGCAGGCATCGGCCTTGCGGGAAGCCAAATTGAGTATCATCGCCCAACTTCGAAAGCAACACGGCCACAGCCACCCGCTTATCTGGGGAGGCTTTGTCTTGCAGGGCAAACCGTGAATCGATTAGTAATCGCCTTTGGTGTAATGCGGCTGATACAATTCGGCGGTTACACCGCCCGGCATGTTAAAGGCAGTAACCAGGCCATAGCCCTGATCCTCAATTTCCCTTGTAAACTCAACACCCCGCGTGGTCAGTTCCTTAACGGTGGCGATGATGTCGTCGGTATAAAATGAAATCGCGTGAGTTCCGGCGGGAGCCGTCGTATCAGGATCAGCCGGATGGCAACCCATATCGGCTTCCGGCAAGTCGAATATCAACCATCCCTGACCGACGTCAGTATATGGGAAATTCAATTTATCGCGCAGGAACTCACGCAGTGCCTCGGCCTCGGTCGAATAAAACATGGTGTGAACGCCCTTGATCAAAGCGTGACTCCTTAAATTGTGTATACTGGAAAGTCTGCTGGTGCATCAGCAGAAAACCAACGGTTCACCCGGCCTTTTTGCGGCCCCGGCGGCTCACTGCCTTGGCGATATAATCGGCGGCGTCGGGTGTCTTGCAGGCAGTGGTGCCATGATTGACTTTGACTTTGCCGATGCGCCCGGCAGTTTCTATGGCCACGTCGGTCAGATTATCTTTGTAGGTTCCGATAGCAATGAGGGCGATGTTCATCGAATAGCGGGCTCGGTTCGCCGAATCGTGAATCTCGGTCTCAATGGTTGCAAGAAGATCGCGGCATCTTTCATCGGCGAGGCTTTCCGGATTATTTTTGAGCAGAGACGCGAACATATCATAGCCGACGGCTCGGTAATATTCTTTTTGGGAAGATGTCCACTGGTCGATTTTTTTGAGGGCGATCGGTGATTTCGCCATTAATGAGGAGAAATAACCCGCCAGCAAATACCATGAAACATCCTTGATCCAGGAGTTGGCCAGCGATGGCGCCATTTGCGCCGGATCGGCAATCATCGCGGCTAAAATCCGGGCGTCGGTATTGCCTGAATCCCAGAGTTGAAGGGCCAGCTCATGGTCGCATTTTATTTTTTTTCGGAGCTTTTCAAAGTCGGCAAAACTGACGCCGTAGAGATCGTCAGGAGCGCCATGGTTTCTATACACCTTGACGTTTTGTGCGGTGCCCAACTTCTTCAGGGTTTTCATCACTTCGGCGTATTTCATAGTCACCTCCCTGACTCACAACGGGAAAACAACAGGCCGCTGGTTTGAGTGCCGTATCTGGAGTATAATGTCATCATGGATATACGTAGTACGATTTATGTAGAGCTTCTGTTGCATGGCTGGAGATCATTTGCGACGATATTTTTTGGTTGTTACCGATAGCATGAATCGATTAACATACCGTTGCGTAATTAGAAAAGACAAGCAGATTGACGAAGACAGTACTCGGGAAAAACATGAATATCAATCCGGGCACCATAATCGCACAATATACCATCTTAGAAAAAATCGGCGCCGGCGGTATGGGCGAGGTGTATCTGGCCGAAGACGCCAAACTCAATCGTCGGGTAGCGTTGAAGTTCCTGCCGGTTGAGTTAATTGCTGACGACAGCGCCCGCAGCCGCTTTGTGCGCGAAGCCCAGGCGGTGGCGACGCTCGATCATCCCAATATCGTCACGGTCTTTGAAGTTGGCGATGCCGACAGCCGGCCGTTTTTTGCCATGCAATATGTCGAGGGCCAGTCCCTGAAGGAGATGATCACGGCCGGGCCATTGCCGATCGATGAGGTAATTTCGATTGCATCGGCCTTGTGCCAGGGACTCAAGCATGCCCACGAACGGGGGATCATCCACCGCGATATTAAACCAGCCAATATTTTGATCAACAACGACGGCCGTCCGATGATTGTGGATTTCGGATTGGCCGATATTGTCGGCGATGCGACGTTGACTCAGGCCGGGTCGACGATGGGGACGCTGGGGTATATGTCGCCGGAACAAATAGAAGGCAAATCTCTGGATGCCCGGACCGATATTTTTTCACTGGGAGTTGTCTTCTATGAAATGCTGACCGGTGTGCAGCCATTTAAATCCGAATCGCAGGCGTCGACAATCAGCGCTATTCTACATCGTTCACCGCAAAATATATCCAGCCTGCGAGGTGATGTTCCGGCGGGTATATCTGAAGTTATCGGCAACGCCATAGACAAAGACCTCGAAACCAGATATCCAAGCGCCGCGGCGATGCTGGTGGATCTCAAACGAATCAGGAAATCACGTGATCCCGAGGCCACTGATTCGGCCTCGATCCCGGCAACTCCACCACACGACCTAAAGCGTCCCGGAATCCGGCCCTCGACAATTTTCGGCATTGTCATAATTCTGGCAGTCATCGTGACTATTTTCGGGGCGGGAAAGAAATTGTTTCACTGGTTCGGCGGCGGTTTGGCCGATTCAGATAATGCCAGCCGGGCCATAGCGCAGGAAATGAAATGGGAAAATTCAATCGCGGTGCTCCCCTTCCGGGATTTCAGTCCCAACAAGGATCAGCAATACTTTTGCGATGGCATGACTGATGCGATTATCGGGATGCTGTCCGGATTGCCCGATCTCAAAGTAATCTCCATGACATCGGTGCTGCGATATCGTGAGGATGATCACGACCTGAAGAAGATAGGACGTGAACTCGGAGTCAGCAAGATTCTTGAGGGTAGCATACAGCGCGAGGGTAATGATATCCGGGTCAGGGCACAGTTGATCAACGTCGAGGATGACGCCCACTTGTGGTCGGAGACCTATGACCGCAAGCTGGAGTCGATTTTTGCCATCCAGGATGAGATTTCTCAGGCAATTGTTGATGTCATGAAGATTCAGCTTCTGGGCAACCAGCGGATGACGATGGCACTCCAACATACTGATAATATTGAGGCATACAATCTCTACACACAGGGCCGTTTTTTCTGGCGTAAACGCACCAAAGAAGGGTTGAAAAAATCAATCGACTATTTCGAACAGGCGATCAAGCTGGATTCACTGTATGCCCAGGCGTATGTGGGACTGGCTGATGCCTGGGGGGTGATCTCCGGATATTCAGATCTGAGTGATGAAGAGACGATGCCGAAAGCCCGTGAGGCGGCGGAAAGAGCAATTTCACTTGATAACGAGTTGGCCGAAGCCTATGCCTCACTCGGTTTGATTCAGTTCAATTCCAAAGATTACGAGCAGGCCGAACAGTCATTCGAAAAATCGCTGGAGTTGAATCCCGGCTATTCATGGGCGCACACCTGGTATTCTTTGCTGCTGCAAAACACCAAGCGGCACGACGAGAGTTATCGTCACATCAAAATTGCATATAACCTCGATCCTTTGTCTGTCGTTAACTTGATAAACCTGGCCAGCCAGGAAGCACGGTATACCCGTTTTGCCGAAGCCGAAGGAATTTTGATCAAGGCCATAGAGATCGAAGACCTGCCCCGTCTGCATTGGCAACTGGGTAATCTCCTGGCACGACAGAATAAGTTCGACCGGGCAATTAATCATTTCAGGAGGGTCATTGAGGTCGAACCGAAAAATGAGAGTGCCTTTCTCAATCTCGCCCAGTGCTATCGCGATCTAAACCATCCCGATAGCGCGGCGGCGCTTCTTACCAATTGGATCGGTCTCTACCCGAAAGACGAACAAACCTGGAATACCCGGGCCATCCATTACCTGTTTTCCGGGCGTTTCGAGAAGGCGCTCAAAGATTTCCAACAGGTCACGCAATTGAATCAGGAGAATGCCAATGCCTATCTCGGGATGGTGATGTGTAATCTTATGCTGCAAAATTATGATGCAGTTGACGCCATAATCGATGGTTTCGAGCAAATGGCTACAGAGGATCAGCTTGGTGATCTCTATTCCGGCAAGGCGTTTATCCGGGCTTGGCAGGGGCGGTTTCGAGAGGCGTTTGAAGTCGCCGACAAAGGTATTGCGTATGATCAGCGGCGCGGAAATACCAGTGGTTCACTTGATAAGTATTTTCTCCGGGCCCGTTTATTATCAGAACGTGGCGATACCATCTCTGCGCTTGAACAATACCTCACAGGTGAAAAGCTGGCGGGACAGGATACGAATTCAACCAATTGCAATCGAATCAACCGGGTATTGTATACCGCGGCTGCCGGTAAATTTGTCGAAGCCCGGGAAATCGCCGACGGCATGAAAAACTGTTATGAAGAAAATTACCCTGTCGAAGCCCATCATTACTGGAAAGCCCTGGGGGTTATTGAGTTTTACAAAGGCAACTATGATATCGCGGTAGATTTTCTGGAGCGGTTCGCCGAGTACGAGCTTCACTGGAATTTCGAACACAATGAATTTTCCGGTTATTACCTGCTGGCTCGGGCATATCAGGAGAGCGGTCGGACTCAACGTGCCATCGAATACTGGGAAAAACTATTGGCACGATTCCCCAATGAACGGCTTAATTTTCCGATCTGGTCCATTAAGGGATATTACCATCTCGGCCGGGCATATGAAAAGGCCGGCAATATCGACAAAGCGATTGCCAGTTATGAATACTATCTTGGATTTCTGCCGGATCCGGATGATGGTATTCTTGCCTATGAAGACGCTCTTGAGCGGATTAAGAAATTAAAAGGTACATCGTAGTATAGGCAGCCACACTGATACTGGCTGAGTAAATCATACGGACATTTCAAAATTATGCGATTATAATCCCAGCTCTTTTACTTCAGAATCGAACCGGGTTGGTTTGAGCCGCACCAGCCAGCCCTCGCCATAGGGATCATCTTTGAGCTTCTCGGGCACTGTGGCTATTTCATCGTTGGAGGCTGTGATTGTTCCGGTAAATGGTGACAGCAGTGAATATGACCGCATGTCGGCAGTAAAGAACTGGGCAAAGGAGGCACCCTGGCGGAGTTTATCGCCGACATCCGGCAGAATAATTGTCTGCACTCTGCCGATCGCGCTGAGGAATGTGTTTTCAGCGCCGAGGATGACAAGATCATCATCGCCCACCATCATCCAGACGTTTTCCCCGACATGCTTGAGGCGACGATTCGAAATACGGTCGCCTTCGTCAACCGGCCCCTCGTCGGGTATGCCATCGGCATTGAGGACAACGCGGGCGGCCCGCTCGACAACCTGCTTGAGTTCGGATCGGGTAAACGGTTTCGCGATATAATCGAACGCCCCCAGCTCGGTTGCCTCGAGAGCGGTGTTGATTGTCGCATATCCGGTGATCATGATGACGGGGATGTGTTTATTGAGTTCTTTCACCCGCCGCAGCAGCTCAAGACCGTCAATTTCCGGCATCATAAGATCGGTGAGAATAATATCCGGCGATGATGACGCGATTATCTCCAATCCCCTGACGGCGTCCTTGACCAGTTGGAGCTCGTAGTTTTCCTTGCGCAGGTGCTTCTGGATACTGTCGAGAACGATTTGTTCATCATCGACCGCCAGTATTTTCAGCGTTCTTTCCATAGCATAATCCTCGCCATAACTACTGCGACCTATATAACAGCCGGCAGGACAATCGTGAAGACCGCTCCGCCGAATTCCGAGTCATCTACTTCGATGCGTCCGCGATGCCGTTCGATAATACCCCAGCTAACCGCCAGCCCGAGACCATTGGTCCCCTTGGTGGAAAAAAACGGTTCGAATATTTTATCGGCGATATTTTCGGGGATGCCGGGACCGTCGTCGGCAACGCTGATATGGCATTCGTTTTCACTCAGATTAAAGGTGGTTTCAAGAATCACCTGGCCCTGACCATCCATAGCATCACAGGCATTCATCAACAGGTTGAGAATGACCTGCTGCAATTGCTGACGGTCACATTTGATTTCGGGAATGTCCGCTTCCAGTCTGGTGTCTATGGCGATATTCCTGAATTGCGGCAGCTTGTGCACCAGGCTGAGTACCTGGCGGACAATATCATCGGGATGGCTTTGTTCGAGGTTTAACTTCTCCTGCCGGGCAAAATCGAGGAGGTTGCGGACGATGCTGCGGCAGCGCATGGTTTCTCTGATGATTACATTCATATCGCGGTGGAGATCGCTGTTGTCCGGCAACTCGTCGAGCATATCCTCGGCGTAGGCCAGGACCCCGGTGAGCGGGTTGTTGATCTCATGCGCAACACCGGCAGCCAATTTACCGATGGCGGCCAGTCGCGTGGTTTGCACCAACTGATCGCGCAGTTCCCGTTCCTCGGTAACATCCCGCGAGATAGTGCAGACACCGACGGTCTTGCCGGTATAATCACTCAGCGGAAAACGGATAGTGTGATAATGCCGATTGCGACCATCGACTTGAAAAACTTCATCATACGTATGATGTCGGTTGGTGGCAATAACCTCACGGTCGTGCTTTTTGATCATCTCGGCGGTAGTCATATCCAGCAGTTCTTCAGGCTTGCTCCCGATGAAATCATCAGGATGACGATGAAACGCCTCGGCACAAACGGGATTGACAATCACGTAGCGGCCGTCGAGATCCTTGATCGAGATCCAGTCGTGGGCGGAGTTGATAAACTGCTTGAAGCGCTGCTCGGCGGTTTCGATTTTGCGATACAACTGCACCTGTTCGGTGATCCGATGCCAGGTGCCGACCACGGCGGCAATTTCAAGGTCCTGATTGAGAACCGGCGTAAAAGTGACTTCCCAGAAGGCCTCTTCGGGCTCGGTCAGCCGCCGTATTAGAGACCTGGGCCGTCCGGTCTCGAGGACATCATCGATCAATGACTGCGTATCTTCGCATAACTCGGCCAATTCGGTTTTACTGAAAAGCCCGCTGCACAACTGACCGGTGGCTTTCTGCCGGGGTACACGTGTATAGCGACTCATACTGTCATTGATTTTGGTCACTCGTTTATCGGTATCGAGTACCGCCACGAGTTCAGGAATCGTGTCAAACAAACTCTGGAGGAAAAATTTTTCGGACTCGACTTCCCGCTCGAGTTCGGTTATTTCCTTCAACCGTCGCTCCTGCTCCTCACGGGCGTTGACCAGATCCCAGAAGATGCGGGCGAACGTATGATCGACAACGCGCATCCCCGGCGGCAAAACCCGATACAGATTCTCCAGAACACTGTCGTTGCCGGTTAACTCGATAACCAGTTCGACTTCGGGTGCGGAAATGGCGGCTTTGATATCGGTGGTCGTAGGAATTCCGAGATCACGGGCGCGCTGCATACCACGGGCGTTGATATCGACATCGACGACACAGACAATATCAAGGGTCAGTTCTTTCAGGAAAGAACTCCGGGCCAGATCGAGAATTGCCCGGCACCCCTTGCCTCCACCGATAATAACAGTTTTCATCGCGCCTCGCTTTGTCGCACGGTCGCGGTGCGTTGATAATCAGCCTGTCGTCAGACCGCCAAAATCATGTATCAGCATCTCCCGGTAATCGTCAAGCAGTTGTGCAACAGTATCATATCTGCCCTGCGGCGTGATACAGAAATGCATCAATATCTTGTGTAAGCGCTCCGGGATGTAGGGATACAGTTTCTTCAAATTCATAATCCGGTACTCGTAAAACGCCGACGCATCCTCGCGGCGGATGCTCTCTTTTATGGCATCGGAAAATTCAGCGCTTTTCATTACGGTCCTGAACGACTTAATCCCCTTGGCTACGACATAATTTATAATATTCCCCAGACTCCAGACATCGAAATCCGACACATGCTGCACCAGATCGAAGTCAATCCAGCGAAAATCCCCGCTTCCCGCTTCAATAATAATGTGATCATTGCGAATGTCGCCATGACATAATCCATTGTCATGAAGATACTTGATCGCTTCCAGCGAGACGACCAGGCTCCTGAGAATATCGGGCAGGTCTTCATGAAAATAGGCTTCGTGGGGTTTGTCGATACCGGCGGCATACTGAAAAATTGTGGCACCCTTGATATTCTCGATAATCCGCACATGATTGCCGGCGTTGTCGATAACCGTATACCCCTGCATGAACCTTTTGTCGCCGCGGATCAAGTCAAGAACCTGTGCTTCCTTTTCGGGACTGCGATAGCAGTGGACCTTGAAAACCCCGATGTGTACATGAAAATCTTCGTGAAAGACGGTCTTAATGACTTTTTTTCCGCCGCTTTCCAGCTCGGTGGCGCTGAACACCCAGTACTTGGGCTGATATTCAATGCCAAAGCGCGGTTCGTATTTGTTGCCCTCGATCACAAAAAAATGATTGTCCAGATGCAACACATGACCACGGACAATACTCATCGGGTCCGAAGTATCGGAAATTATCCTGACCCGGGGTATATGCTGCCATCCGGTCAGTTCCCTGATTCGCGCTTCGAGCTGTTCTCGGTCTTCGGCCTTCACGCGGTGGTCATCCGTTTTCTAAAATGAAATTAAATCGTACACCGTATTATACAGTGTAATTATCGGCAGCCTAATAGTCAACACACGGCCTCTGTTTTTGCAGTGGGGATTACGGCTTGACCCATCGACCGGGCGAGAATATATTGCCGCAGCGAACAACCCGATAATTGCGACCTTCAAAACTGACCGGATTCGCCGAATGAAAACCGCAGTTGTAATCAGCATACTTGTGTGCCTGTGTCTGGCCGCCGTCCCGCTCTATGGCTATGACATCGATACCACCAGAGTGCGAACAGCGCTGGCGCCGCCGGAAAAACCGTTGGGATCAAAACTGTTGTCGGGCCCGTCACTTCTCCTTCGCTTGCCGTTTTATATTCCCGAGGCCATCGCGCGCGGTCTGGTACATGTCACCTATGATGAACCGGAGGTCCTGCGAACAATCGTCAAGCTCTTTTTAGCCGATCTGGCCGTGTATCCCATGGTTGATTATGGCGGCAATTCCGGTCTTGGCGCCGGTATCGGGTTTCGCGCGCAAAATGTTTCATCACTCGACGACAAGCTCTTTGTTGAGGGGCGATACTCGGTCTATAAATACGAAATGTACCAGGCGGGGTATGAAGCTCCCCGCATGTTTGGTGATCAGGGCGGACTGGAGATCATCGGCCGCTATGATCGCATGCCGCGCGAATTCTTTTTCGGCGTCGGCAACGCCAGCGATTACGACGATGAAGTCTCGATCGGCATGGAACGGGCGTCTCTGCAGGCCGGGATAGTATATCGGCCCGATTTTGACTGGTCATTGGGCATATATGGCGGCTACTGGAGCCATAATCTGTTCGATGGCGACGATGAAGATTTCACCCATGATCTGGACGCTGTTGGGCGACAACTCGATTTGACCGACTCAGATTTCCGTTCGGCGCGATATCTCCGATTCGGAAGTACAATAACTTTCGACTGGCGTAATCGCCCCGGCCAGACAACAGCGGGAGGAATCGAATCACTTACTCTTGAATACGTCACTGGCGTGGATATTTCGGATGACATTGAATACACCCGCGTCAATGCCGAAATCCGGCAGTATCTGCACCTGTTTCTCAAACGGATCATTGAACTGCGTCTGGAAGTGCAGACTATCGACCTGATTGATCCTGAAAGCCAGCCACAGTTGCCATATTATTTGCTCAGCGAACTGGGGGACAAACGGCACCTGGCCGGGTTTCGGCCGCATCGGTTTTACGACTATGATTTTGCCTTCGCTTCAATCGAATATCGCTACCCGGTATGGACAACTGTGGATGCGCTGATTTTTCTCGACGGCGGCCGGGTATACCGTGCAATCACTGAAAGCGCCGTCTTCGACGACTGGTATGCCTCCTACGGGTTCGGATTTCGTGCCTGGGGTGACTGGGGCGAAGTCTTCCGTGTTATCTTCGCATTTTCAAAAGAAGAATTCAGATTTTCAGTCGGGGTGCGCCTGCCATGATTATCAGACGATTTGCAGGGACGGTATTATTGATTGTGTCGATCGCAGCGCTCTGTGTCGGCTGCAGTCCTTATCGGCATACCTTTACTCCCGATGATCCGCACTGGAAGGATGCCGATGATCGCCATATCGAGAAACCGGCCATGAGCGATCCCTCATTGGCCTGGCAGGCGGTACAGCGCAATACCTTTGAACAAATCGATCAGATGACCGATCTGGACCGGACACTGCGACACCTGGGTGGAAATCATGAGGAAAGCTGGAATATCAATTCGTTCGATGAAGTACCCAACTCATCATGGTTTACCAACCGGCATCATATGAATCCGTTGAGCCGTGATGAAAAAATGGCCGGAAAATACTTCAACGGCGGCCCGGATACTTCCGGCGTCTGGACTGTCTCGCGCCCCAAGGTCGGCGGCCTGACTCCGGGCTTCTGGATTACCGATGCCAAAGGCGACATGTATATTCTGAAATTCGATCCACCGGGGAACCCGGAAATGAGCACAGCTGCGGCGATTATCACCGGTCGTTTCTTCCATGCCGCCGGCTACAATGTCCCTGAGGAGACAATCTGTTATTTCCAACCGGAGCAACTGGTCATCGGCGAAGGGGTAACGTACAAAGATACCGACGGCAATAAAGTCCCCTTCACGCAGGAGACACTCAATTCGATTCTAAAACAGGTACATGTCATGCCCGATGGCCGTGTCCGCTGCCTGGCCTCGACGCTTTTGCCAAGTGTATTGGGACCGTTCAGCTTCGACGGCACCCGTAAGGATGATCCCAATGACTGGTGCCGTCATGAACATCGCCGTGAGTTACGCGGATTATACGTCTTCTGCTCGTTTCTAAATCACTGGGATATCAAAGACCAGAATACAATGGATATTTATGCTAATGTCGGGGGACGTCGCTTCGTGCAGCATTTCCTGCTCGATTTCGGTACCAGTATGGGATCGGGTGGCTATAAACCGGCTGATCCTCGTTTCGGATATACCAATACGGTGGATATTTTATATAGCATGGTATCATTCATGTCACTCGGGCTGAAGGTATGGCCCTGGGAAGTTCCCGAGTCAATCCGGTATCCCTCGGTCGGGTATTTTGAATCGAAAATGTTTCATCCGGCGGCCTGGAAACCGGGGTATCCAATACCATCGTTTGAGAACATGACGCATCGCGACGCCTACTGGGCAGCCAAAGTGCTCATGTCTTTCGATGATGAAGATATCAAGGCCCTGCTGGACGCTGGACAGCTTTCGAACCCACGCGCCCGTGACTACCTGTTGGCAACTTTGAAGGAACGGCAGGAAAAAATCGGTCGTCACTGGTTTTCGTTTGTCAATCCACTCGATTATTTTGAATCATCACCCCTGAGTCAGGGGTTGGAAATCAGGTTCCAGGATTTATCGGTTATCCATGGTTTCCATACCAGTTCGCGTTCGCAATTCACTGTTGAATATAAGGGCAAAACGATTGTCAGAAACCGACAGATCGCCGGCAACGGCTTCCTTATTTCAAACGATGATATCGACAATATATCCGATCTCTATCAACGGGGAAACGATCCTGATAATGATCTGGTTGAAGTAGTTGAAGTAACGATCACAACCAGTCGCGACGGCGGCGACTATGGCCCGCCGGTGATTCTCTGGTTATTTTATCATTCTGATAGTCGCCATCTGCAACTGGTTGGTATCGAACACAGGGATTAGAACGGAAGCGAATATGAATAGAACCCGCGCGTCAGTTAATCTGATGTATTGTCTTGTTATCATGCTGGCCATTCAGCCTGTTCTGGCAGGGGATGGTGATGAGGGTTATCTTACATCTTCAGAAATCGGTGCGATCTTTCTGGGGACCGGAACAATTCTGGTTGCGGGAAATGCGGTAAGGCACAACTATGAACCGGGGACGCCCAAGTGGATTGAGCCGACCGGCCTGGAGCGGTCTCTCTCACGCTGGCTCGGGGGACGACCAAAACCGGGACCGGATAATTTCATGGACACCGACCGGGCGGCCTTGTTCAGTATTCTTACGACCGGGGCGCTGATTATTAGTACCGACCTTGCCTATCCCCGCCATGACCGCACCAGAGACGTATTGCAAAACCAGTATTTGTATTTTACCGGCGCACTGGTCAATAAAGGCATTAATGATTTCGTCAAGGGTTCGATCGCGCGCCTGCGGCCGATGTCGTATTTCTATCCGGAAATGGCACAGGCGGACAATCTTGCCGGAACCGATAATGCCCAGCATTCGTTCTATTCGGGCCATGCCTCGAGCGCATTTTTTTCCATGACTTTTCTGAATCATCGTCTGCGCGATGCCATGCGGCAGGAAATGACAGCAGCGGAATTTAATGACTGGGGCTGGGTATCATCGACTGTTACCTACGGCTGGGCGACGTTTGTGGCATTAAGCCGGATCCACGCATACAAACATTATCTTTTTGATGTGCTGGCGGGCGCGGTGATGGGCTTCCTGATTGGCGAGGTCTTCTATGGTCTGGCCGATGATGTCGAAAAATCGACGACTGATAATTCGAATAAACTGATGGTGAAAGTAACTCTGCCGCTGTAAATTATCAGGCAGCCTGTTTGATATGACGGCGTATGGCAGCATCGATTTCCGCAATATCCACTTCGGTATCCTTACACGGTCCGCAGGGACGCCTGTTGGGAAAACCGATGACCGGGATATGAGGATTGACTTCTATAAAACCGGTCAACAGATCCCGTTCGCAGGCCACCGCTACAATAATGCCGGGGCGCAGTTCTTTGATTTTGCGACGCGCCTCTCCCCCGCCGCCGGCCAGGGCCACCAGGATGCCGTATTTGTCACGCAACTGGCGCATGGCCCGGTTCATTTCCCGCGACAGGCAACGCGGCAAAAGCAGTAGGATACGTTCCGGAAGTACGGTTTTTGGCTCGCTGGAGAGGATCAGGTTGTGCAGTTTCAAAAATGAGTTAAACAGGCGATCACGAGATACACCAAAGAAACGGGCAATGTTAATCGATAGTACCAGCAGAAAATTTATCAGTTTCGGAATGGCGATATATGCGGAGAAAAACGGGCGCCTGGTAATAGCGGCCCAGACGAATAATATCAGCCAGGACAATAGTATCGCGGCGATCGTATAAAAGGCGCCATTGAAAAGACTGCCGGCCAGTTCACCAAGCTGTTTGAGTCGAGGATATATCAACCACCCGAAAAATCCGATTCCGCCCAGAAGAAAAGCGATAGCGGCAAAGGCCAGCCCGACGAATACCCCGCTGTCGGTATCCGATGATATTTCGCAATTCCGGCCATCCCAGTCGGCCCATTCATCACCGAGCTTGCGGTCCAAGTCCTTTAGCGAATCCTTTTTGGCGCGATCTCCCATGGTGGCCCCAATATAGGTGCCGAGTTTAGAATCTTACAAGACTTTTTTACCCGAATTATCCCAAAAATCACCGGCAGCAGTCGGGGGAATTGCCGCCTTTGAATAGGAAATTGAAGAGATAGACAGCGTCGGACATACCATAGACACCATCGCAATCAATATCTCCGGCCTCCTCCAGAAAGACCGGATCAAAATCGAAAAACAAATAGCGGTAGTACTCAATCAGATCACCCAGGTTCAAATTATAATCGCCGGTGATATCCCCGCAAATAGAAACCTCTTCCAGATCAGCAACCAGGCGGCGCAGGACCAGTGACGCCTCGGGTTGGCGCATAAGGGACAGGGGCATATTAAGATAAACAAACGAATACGTCTCCCCACGGTAGCGTATTCCGCAGACCTGAGAATCGGTAGCGCCAGACGGCGCCGCTGATACGTACCGATAGATTGGCTGCGCCGGAGGCTGCGACCAGAGGAAGCCGCAGTATGGCAAGCCATCGGGAACAGCGTAACCGAATTGATTGACAGCGGTGCTGTCCCATACCAGATCAGGCAGAGAATCTACCTGGGAGTCCGCCCCGATCATATCGCCATCGAGTTGATAGCCTCCCGGACCGAAGGACTGAACAAATGGCCCGATATAGCTGCTGTCGATATGAAGCAGTGATTTGAAAAGCGACGACGATTCGTGCCTGACTATTTGCCGGCTGTTTTTCGGACGGATGCCAACGGCGCCATGACGCTGAATAAAAATGCCCTTCCCCCCGCTTCTCAGATAATCCTCAAGTACCGATGCGAGTTGAGGATCAAGAGAGCCATAGAGATTTTCACCGCTGATTATTACCAGTGAATGCCACTGCAGTTCAGCGATATCAAGGGGACCGTCGGTATAGAAATTATGATATCTATACCCGATGCCGGCGCTGTCGAGAGCGTGCGTGATCAGGTTTTCAAATAATTCAGATGTAAAGGCCGGGTTGGCGATTGTCTCTGCCCGATTCTGATCAATAACCATAATACCGCGGTTTCGGAACATGGGAATTATTGAGATCGTATCGGAGGTTCCCGATTCCAGATTATCGAAGTCCACGGCGGTTATATAATATTGATACGCTTTGCCAAGGGATGTCTGGGTATCGCGAAAACTTGTGTCAACAGTCTCTGAAAGTACCAGAAAATCAAGATCATCGATACCACTTCGATACACTCGGTAGAAATCTACATCGACATCATCCGGCGGAGACCAAACCAGTTGCGGATATCCCTGACGTCCATTTCCGATCACATCTCGCGGCGGATGAGGAGATGCCGGAATCAGTGACAATGGTGATGATTTTTTTCCCACGGAATTGCCGGCATCGATGGAGGCGACGGCAAACTCGTAACGGGCAAACGGTTCAAGATTCGATACCGCGATTTCGAATTGATCGGCAGTCAGTCGCCGGTACTCGTTCCAGGCGTCATTGTCCTTACGCAGAAGAAAGCTGTAGCCAGCAATATCCTGTGCCAGACCGGGTAGCCAGGTAATGTCGACGGTGGTTTCGGTATATTCAGTCAGCGTGAGATTACGCGGCGGGCCGGGGGGCGGAAACTCCCATCCGTTGGTGTAGACATCCTGGGCCGCCATACCGGAGGCAATCAGGTCATCGAAATTTATGACTTCATAATAATCGGAAAGTGAGTATTGATCTTCGGGATCAAACCACCATGAAAGAAAACGGTTTTCGATATAGGCTTCGCCAAAAATGATGGCAATAGTCAAGGCGAGAGAATCCCCGGGCATCAGTGTCCCCGAGGGCACACTCAGTAAAAACCTGGTGTCAGCCCCTCGGGCGATCGATTTCGCACCCGACGGCGGTGAACGCCAATTGTAATGCGTCACGGCCGCCTCTACCTGATTGTAGTCGATTTCCGGTTGTGACATCAGCCGGTATTTATTGGGATCACCAATTGGCGCGGCGCCATAGCCCAGATCGCCCAGAGGATTGACTACGCGCTGCGGTCCCCAGGCAGCCGGCAGGCTGTCATCTATACACCACCAGTTGAAGTTCGGTGATGAGACATCCCGGGGGATGGAATTGTGTTGCAACCCAAGAAGTTGAACACCAAAGACACCATTGGCTGAAGTTGAATCAAAGGAAATCACCCCCGGATCCCCGTTTAAATCTACAGAATACGCGATATTTAGATTGCGCCATCGTCCACTCATATCAAATCCACCTCGGAGAAATCCGGAGAGATCATCTGAATATGCGGTATCACCATAGCCGATATCGCAGTCGGCCAGAATTCCAAGCCAGGTGTCTTCAATAATATCGGTTGATATGTTGGTAATTGAGTACTCGACGATGACAGCCTTACTATAAGGCGATGATTGCCATATATGGCTGGTGGAAGAAACTTCAAGACCAAGCGGACGCCAGAATTCACAGCCATCCATGAGGCAGCGGGTCAGGGTATCGATCAAGCGGCTGGTGTCAGTGGCCGAACTTGTATAGGCCATATCGGCGAAGCCGGGATCGGCAATAATCTCGCCATCGGGGCATGGCCCCGGCACAAATTCCGGAATAAAGTACAAATCATCGAATGCCTGCGAAACCAGGGTATCACCGTTTTTGATACCGCCCACCCAGAGACCGGCACCATAGAGGTAGTTGCTTTTGGAAACGCCGGAGGGAAATGCGGCCCCGAATTCAAACGGGAGATTTTCAATAGTTTCAGTTTCCGGTGCAAGAGTTATCGCGAGATCGTCATACGCCCGGCCGAGGGTCATGCGATTTGAGATGCTCAGCCACAAGCCGCCGGTGGTGTCGGAAGCGCGCTGCAGACAGCTTTCGGAGGATGCCGCAACGGGCGCTGGCGACTTCGGCGGGAAAACTGTTTTCGCGCCGGCAATAGCCGCAAGGCAGACCATAATGGCAAAGATTGAGGATATAGTTTTTCTCATAACAATCGGGCGGCGACGGTATTAGATATGGGTTCCCTTGCAATATAACGAATTTATCGCAATTTTGTGGAATGAAATAAGTGAATGGATAAGAAATGCCTGATATGGCTCAGGTTGGGAAAATCCCAAAAACAACAAGGAGCTGATCCCTCACAAATCAGCTCCTCATCCCCACCTCATTAGTACCCTTCACCGCCATACAGAGTAACTAACTTCACCCGATAGTAGTAACAAAGCTTGTGCCAAACTGAAACAGACTGTGAAAAAAATAGTCAATTCATTGTGCGTAAAGTGTTTATGTCGCATTAGCCGAAATTGGAGACAATATGGCCTTATCGTAGAAATCGCAGAAGATGCGGTTTTTTCGTGCAACTTATCCCGACCGACAAATTAAGTCGTTGCTATAAAACAACATAAGTTTTTTTTGCGAGAAATGCGCAGGAAATATAAAAATAAAAAAATAGCGCAGGATATGCGAGTTCGGTCGGTTTAATTCACAATTTGACGAATTGCAAGTCGCGTATAAGGCAGATTGCCCAAAAAAAAGCCCCGGCGATCGGGGCTTTTTTAAAAACCATGGTTAGACAATGCTCAGATCACTTCCCGCCGGTCAGCGTAATGATAGCCACCAGAGAATCGATAGTCACATTGAAATCATCGCGCGGGATAGCCAGTGGATAAACACTGAATTCACCAGACTGTAAAATCGGTTTGGCGACGACCATATCACCGATATACGCGGATGACTCTTCCCATTCTACAATAACCTGCGTGTTAGCGGGAATAGTCAGCCCGGTGAACACCAGGGCACTGGCCGAATCGATAACTGTCTGTATTGAAACCTGATCCCAGTCGGCGTCGATATCGGCTTCGAGGAAAATCTGGAAAGTTACCGCGGTGTCGTTATTATTGGTGATATCGAGATAGAAGCCCAAAGCATCGATGTTCTTGATATCGTCTTTATATTCCTCGAAATCCTCATCTTCATCAAGATCCACTTCGATTTCGCTATCGGTGACATCAGCATCGGTAATGGTAAGTGAACTGCCACTGGAAGTTGGTACCAGGACAGCCGTAACGACCACAGTTCCAGTCAGGATACAGCCGGTCACAATGAAGACAATCGCGGTCAGGAGACTGGCCATCCAGAGGTATTGTTTTCTCATTGTCGGTCTCCTTATTTAACTCCAAAATAGTATATGACATTGCCGGTAACGGCGGCCGATTTTTTGGACGAGCTCTCTTCCCAATCAATAATGTTGACTCGTCCCTGGGCACCGACTGCAATTTGCTGAGTGACGCCGATATTAAGTCCGAGGCCAAACGACCATCCGGATTTATTCTCGGTATCCATGTTCTCCCGCTTGATATTATACACGCCACCGCCGATAAAGGCGTACGGTTTAATTCCTTTGGAAGCCAGGCCGCCGCCCAAGGTCAAATCGACACCATAATGTCCCTGGGTAGAGCCGTCACGGGTACCAACGCCCTCTATTTCGGCGTCAGAGAATCCGCCAAAATAGAGATTAGGTTCGAGAAAAAGCGGACCGGTCAGACGGAATCTCACCTTGAGGCCAAATGACTGACCTGACTCCTGGTCTTCCTGAATGATCGGTATCAGGATGCCTCCGGACGCCCCGACGCCAATAGAACCTGCGGAGAGGGGTGACAGCAGGCAGATGATACTCAGGACCGCCATCACAGTAATCGTACGTTTCATCCGTCCTCCATGTATAATTGTCTGGATTGAAACACCATAGTCAGTATAACTCTGTTACAAATGCCGCGTCAACGCAAAACATACAACCGGACGTGTTATTTGCCGTTTTTTCGATCCATTATATCGTGCTGACTTCGCCGGATGGCTCGTTCGAGAGGGAATAATCAGTATTAATAGTGCGCGATCGGCGGAACATGATACAAGTATCCCAGGGTCTTGTTTATTAAACTCCGCCAAGGGGATGGGTCTGCCGACATAATCTATTATATAACATATACTTATACTCGCAGACGGGTGTTTGAGAATATTTTATAATTTTTGATAATTAGGCCTTGACAAGTACGAATCGACCTGTAACTTAGGCATACTTTGCTAAACTTTTTGAGCGGTTATCATAAACAATGAGAACCAGAATCGGACAGAAAATACGTGATCTGCGACTGGCGGCCGAACTGACTCAGGCCGAGTTGGCTGATCGTTCGCAATTGACCAAGGGTTTCATATCCCAGATCGAGAACGATCAGACTTCGATATCGCTGGATTCGCTTATTGATATACTGGATGCGCTCGGTGTCACTCCCAGTGAGTTTTTCGCCGAGGATACGGGGACGTCGCGTATCATATTTTCTGCCGATGACCGGGTATCTCTATCGGGGCGTGGCGCCTCGGTGTTTGAACTGTTGGTTCCGGGATCGACCAATTATCAGATGGATCCGATTATGGTGACACTGGAACCGGGAGAATCGCTGCCGTCGGAGGAATCCCACAGTGGTGAAGAGTTTGGCTACGTATTATCGGGTCAGCTGGTGATTAAGTACGGGAAAAAGACACATCGCGCACGGAAAGACAACTGCTTTTACTTTGAATCGGACCGGCCGCATCAGTTTCTCAATCCCGGGAAATACAAAACTAGTTTTATCTGGGTCATGTCGCCGCCACAGATGTAAGCGGCAAAACCTTGTTGGGAGATTATATCATGAAAAAACTCGGACGACACATCCTGGCCGAATTCAACGAATGCGATCATGCGCTGCTGAACGATCTGGACAGTATTCGACGTATTCTTATGGAAGCCGCTCGCTACTCCGGTGCCACCGTAGTAAATTCTGTTTTTCATGAATATAATCCCCATGGCCTCTCTGGTGTGGTTGTCATCGCCGAATCGCACTTGTCGATTCACACCTGGCCGGAATATGGTTACGCCGCGGTGGACTTTTTTACTTGTGGCGAAACGGTTGATCCCTGGAAGGCCTGCCGGTTTATGCAGGAGAAGCTGGGATGCACTGACCTCCACACGACTGAGATCGGTCGCGGTATTCCCAGCGATCAGGAAGAAATCATCCCACACAAGCCGATATTTACATCATTTGCCAATTCGGGTGCGGCTTAACAGGGAGGTAATCGGGTGATGAAAACGACACGCGTGTCCGGGAACCGTCTTCCCGGATTTCCTGGAGAACAACTCTCAGACCAGACCGCCGGCGTGGCGACACCATGCATGATCCTGCGCCGGAGCATCATTCAGGATCGTTTCCAGCGACTGAGCGCGGCCCTGCCGGGAGTCGAAGTTTTTTATGCAGTCAAGGCCAACCCGCATCCGGCGTTATTGGAAACGTTGCATTTATGCGGAAGTCGCTTTGATATATCTTCCGCAGCGGAATTGCGGGGAGTTATGGAAGCCGGTGAGCACCCGGGCCATACAATCCACACCAATCCGATCAAAAGCCCCGGCGAATTCGATACCGCCGTTGCCCTTGGCTGCCGCACGTTCGTGGCTGACAACGCCGATGAACTGGATAAGTTTGTCACATACGGCGAGGCTGTTTCGGTGATGTTGCGCTTCAAGACAGCCGAGGCCGGTTCAGTCGTCAATTTGTCTTACAAATTCGGCGCTGATCCCTCGGATATTCCCGCTCTGCTCGACAAGATCAAAGCACTGGAAATTCCTTTTGCGGGCTTTTGTTTTCACGTCGGGTCACAATGCACCGAGGCCTCGGCCTATACCGCTGCCATTAAAACCGCCGCCAGCCTGATTCAAACCGCCCGTGCCCGAGGTCTTGACACTATGGTCCTCGATATCGGTGGCGGCTTCCCGATTTCATATACACACGCGGTACCGTCGATCGAACGCATTGGCGCCAGAATAACAGCGGCGTTGCGACGGCATATCGCTCCCAATATCCGGGTGATCTGTGAACCTGGCCGCTATATCAGTGGCGAGGCCGTGACCCTGGTAACATCGGTTATCGGGAAGGCGGTGCGCGACGGGATGCCGTGGTATTATCTCGATGACGGCGTCTATGGTTCGTTTTCCGGGCGTATTTACGATCACTGCGTGTATCCGATTGTTACGGATCGCAAAACGCCATTGAATGAAGCTGTCCTGGCCGGACCGACCTGCGACTCCTTCGATGTCATCTATAAATCATGCCGACTGCCCTCACTGAATATCGGCGATCGGCTGTATTTCCCGGCTACGGGGGCCTATTGCAGTGTTTCGGCGACGCGATTCAATGGATTGGCGATGGCTCAGATTATTCCGGTTGACTGGTAGGCAAAAGAGATGGGTATGAAGAATACGGAAGAAATTTATATCAGAGAAGAATCGATGGCGGATTTGTGGAATGTCTGGTACACGGAATTACATCAGGGCAAATCCGGCCTGACATTCAAAATATCCCGCCTGATTGAATCGCTGGAGTCAGAGTTTCAACGCATTGATGTCATTGAAACGGTTGAATATGGCAAAGCACTG
>CAZGLR010000010.1:40689-44696 GCA_964526635.1 uncultured Ignavibacteriales bacterium
CTGGTCCTGTATGGGTCGCTCATGGTGGCCGAACGCGATACCGGAGCGTACAATGAGATGATCTCGCATGTGCCGTTGTTCGCGCATCCCCGGCCCGCAGAGGTTTTGATTATCGGTGGCGGCGATGGCGGTTGCGCTACCAATGTCCTCCGGCACACCGAGGTCAAACGCTGTACTATGTGCGAAATCGACAAGCTGGTGGTTGAAACCTCGCGCAAACATTTTCCCGAAATGTCAAAGGGGCTCGACGATCCACGCTGCCGGTTGCTGTTCAGCGACGGCAAAAAATACCTCGAAGAAACTGACGAATCCTTTGATATAATTCTCCTCGACCTGTCGGATCCGATCGGTCCGGCGGCGGATTTGTTTCAGAAATCGTTTCACCGGACTGTATTTGATCGCTTGAATGACGACGGTATCATGGTGGCGCAGTCGGAGTCGCCGTTGTTCAACCCCGAAACGATCAAGGCCATGTACGCCAACCTGCGCCAGATTTTCCCGATTGTCAAGATGTACACGTGCCTGATGCCGATTTATCCATCGAGCTACTGGTCATTCGCATTTTGCTCGAAGAAGTATGATCCCCTCGAGCAGTTTGACACAGCGCGATACCGCCGAACCGACCTGTCCGGGTGCATGTATTACAATGACGATATCCACCGGGGGGCTTTTGCGCTGCCGCGATATGTGCAGGAACTGATTGGCTAAGATAAGAATCGGAGACTAATGTAAAAGGGCCGGGACATCAACCGGCCCTTTTTTTTTAGATACTGTGTGGATATTTAAGTTTCAGCAGTTTTCGTAATTGGGACCGCCGCCACCCTCGGGTACGACCCAGTTTATGATCTGGTAGGGATCGGCAATATCGCAGGTCTTGCAATGGACGCAATTCGACGGGGTTAACTGCAGCTTCTTGCCGGAGCCGTTGTCAGCCTCCACCATTTCATACACCTGCGCCGGGCAGAAATACTGACACGGGTTGCCATATTCTTCGGTGCAGCGCTTGTTGCAGATATCAAAGTCGGCGATAACCAGATGCGATGGCTGTTCCTCTTCGTGCTTGGTGCCGCTGCGATAGACATCGGTGAGCTTATCAAACAGGAACTGATTATCGTATTTGGGTTTTTTGGGGCTGCCGGTTTCAGAAAGCTCCGAGAGTTGCTTCATATGGCTGTGGTCAGGGCCGACATCTCGGCGATCCCAGATTCCGCGACCACCGGTGAGGAACTGGAAGCCGAAGTTGACCATGCCGGAAAACAATCCACCTTCGAATCCCTGATGGTAGTTGCGGATCTTATACAGCTCGTCTCTGGCCGGACTGGCCTCGAAGCACTTTTTTATCGCTGACAGCTGATCCCGCGAATAATCCTGAGACTTCATCGCATCCATAATTGTTTCAGCCGCCATCATACCCGATTCGATCGCCAGATGAATCCCTTTCAATCGGAGTGAATTGAGCATGCCGGCCGAGTCACCGATAACCAGCAGGTTGTGATCATATAGCCGTGGCATGGCATAATACCCGCCCTCAGGAATCGTCTTGGCGCCATAGTGCAGCATCGTTCCGCCCTCGATAATTTTCTTTATAGAGGGATGCGTCTTGAACACCTGAAACCAGGCATGGGGATCATTGGTCGGATCGCTGTGATTAAGGCTGACGGCAAAACCGACCGACGCCATATTGCCGGCCATTTTATAGATAAAACCGCCGCCGTACAGATTCGACGGCAAGGGCGCACCGAACGTGTGAATAATCTGACCATCGCTCAACCGGGTGTCGGGTATCTCCCAGACTTCCTTCACGCCGGTGAGATAGGACTGGCTGATACTGTCGCTGAACAGTCCCAGTTTTTCTTTTGCGATTTTGGTCAGCGAACCGTGGACGCCCTCGGCCAGTACAGTCACATCGGCCTTAATGATAGTACCGGGTTCGAAATTGGCTTTCGGTTCGCCGTGTTTATCGCGGCCGAGATCGACAGTCTGGACCCCGACTACTTTGCCATCCTCGACAATCAAGTCATAAGCGCCGGTTTCGGGGTACACTTCGACACCGGCGGCTTCGGTTTGTTCGGCGAGCCAGCCGACGAATTTATTCAGTGAGATAATGTAGTTGCCATCGTTTGCCATACCGGGTGGAGTAATCGGCAGTTTGAAATGACCATTTGTGGTCATATACCAGAGCGCGTCCTCGCCGGCTTCGGCTTCAATCGGCATATCATGTTCAAGGAAATTGGGAATTAATTTTCTTATGCCGCGCGGATCCATGACTGCCCCGGACAGCGAATGGGCTCCGGGATGGCTGCCTTTTTCGAGCACGAGAATAGCGGGCGGCTCGGCACCCTGAGCCTCGGCAGTTTTCATCAAATGATACGCGCAGGCCAGACCGGCCGGGCCGGCGCCAATGATGAGTATCTCAACTTCGAGAACTTCCCGTTCTATATCCATAGCACACTCCTCAGTTGCATGCTACGAATATAGCCCGAGCCTGTTGAAAAGTAAAGTACTTACGATGTTGTACTCAGTGAGGGGGTGTCGTACGCTGGTAATTATCGAAAAGTGAATGCTCTACTTTCTGCTGCTGCCATTACCGCTTCGTGTGCCGTTGCCGTTGTCCGAAACCGACAATTGCAGCATGTCGATAATTTGCTTTCGACCGCTGCCGATTATCTTAAGGCGTCCGGAGACAATAATCGGAATGCGCAGCATATCCTGGTTTTCTGAAATAATTTTGAGCAACTCTTCGCGAGACGGCATATGTTGATCGAGTTTATTTTCGCTGAAACCGGGAGCCGAGGGATCGACATAATGCTTCGGATCGAGGTAGCCGACGATCGAAGAAATCTCTTTTTTGGTCAGCGGCTTCTTTTCTATATCACGAACGACCACGAGAACGCCGTGATCCTCCATGAAGTCTTTTGCATCCAGACAGGATTTGCAATCGCTTCGGTAATATAATTGCGCTCGTTTCTGCATGTTTCCTCCGAGATGTACCTGCGAGTCCTGGGTGTCTTTGCACAATCAAGGATGATAATATATTCTTTTGGCCTTTTCTGGCAAGAGTAATTTGACTCGTACGTTCATCGTTGGTGCGTTAATCCGTTTATCGGAATGATTATCCCAGCCCTTTACCTTTTGACTATCGTCTATTTTGATAAAACAATCAACTAAAAAAAGGTTCCCGAATATACTTTTTTTTTCGATTACCGTCGCAGGGCTACAGCGATACCATCACGAATCGGCAGGAGTGTCGTATAAAAGCGAGTATCGGCATACAGCAGTTTTGTGAATGTACGAATGCCGCGGGTGTTTTTATCCTTTACTCTCGAATCGAAAACCCGGCCCGACCAGATAGTATTGTCGGTAATAAACACTCCACCCTTCTTAAGAAGACGAGCGGCTGGCTCAATTGTTTCAGGATATCCGTGCTTATCGATATCATTCAAAATAATGTCGAATTTACCGGAGAGCTTTTTGGCAATCTCCACCGAATCACCCAGGTGATATGTTATCTTTGACCTGATTCCCGCTTTTTTGAGATAAGCCAGAGCCCGTATTCGATTTTCCTCACTCATATCGGTCATCACGATGTGGCCCTTTTTGCCCATTGCCATGCCGAACCAGTAGGCCGAATAACCAAAACCCGAACCCAGCTCAAGGACACTGGTTGCTTCTTTCATGACGGCTGTCTGGAACAGGAAGCGCCCGACCAGCGGCCCGATGATGGGGAAACCATGACGACGGGCATAGGCTTCCATCCGGGCCGGCACCGGGTCCCGCCTGGGCGTAATGCGGTGCATATAGGCATCAATGTCTTCAAACTTCATGTTTAAATCATCCTCCGGGATTACATGATGTCTCCAGGGGCAATGTACAGGAGTCCATCGGCTTCTTCGATTTCGAATCGCGACAGCATCAGATCGGGCGTATCGAGGCATTTTCCCGACACGATATCGAATCGGAGACCGTGCCCCGGACAGGTCAGGACGGTTCCAGACAGCGGGGCACGC
>CAZGLR010000010.1:44706-45663 GCA_964526635.1 uncultured Ignavibacteriales bacterium
TGGGGGCAGTAAGTGCTGAAAGCGTGGAAACGGCCATCGATATTGTAAACAGCCACATCGATGGCATCGAGGAAAAAGACCTTGTATTGACCGGGCGGAATGTCAGCCGACGGCCCCAGTTCTATGCGCTTTATCATTTCTCGGTGTCGTGTTTTTAAGAGTCTTCTGCAACTGAATTACTATCAGGTACGGTAGCGCCGTTTATTTTAATGGAAACGACTCGACAAAAAAACGGTGCAGGCTGAGCGACCCGGTCAACTCCGGATGAAACGATGACACCAGGACATTACCCTGTGACAGCAGGACCGGATCATTATTCCATCGCAGATGGATAGTAACCTGCGGATCCCAGGCAATCACCCGTGGCGCCCGAATAAAGACCAGAGGAAGTGTCTCGCGGGAGCCATTGAGCTGCAAGTCACCATCGGCCACCGTCGAAAACACCTGGCGGCCGTAGCCATTTCGGTTGACCGTAATGCCGATGCGTCCAAACGGCTGGATGCTTTCGTCAACGACCTTGTCGGCCAGGAGAATCATTCCGGCGCAGGTCCCCCAGACCGGTTGTGTCTTGATAAATTCGGAAAAGGCATCGGTAAGTTTGAGGCGATGCAGCAACTCGACCATGACGGTCGATTCCCCGCCGGGAATGATCAACCGTTCGACGCGCGCGAAATCAGCGGTAGTTCGAACCGGCTGGTTGGCAACACCCAGCCGGTCGAGTACTTCGCAGTGCTTTTGATAATCGCCCTGGAGGGCCAGGACACCTGCAGTGGAAGTTGTCGGCGTCATCGCGTATGCAGCAATTCACTCTCGTCAATGGAAGTGACGTTGATCCCCTTCATGCCGGCGCCCAAACCGCGCGACACGTCAGCCAGCGCCTTGGGATCATCATAGCGGGCTACCGCGGTCACGATGGCATGGGCCATCCTGGCCGGATTGTCCGACTTGAAGATACCC
>CAZGLR010000011.1:0-8781 GCA_964526635.1 uncultured Ignavibacteriales bacterium
GGTGCTGGCCATCACGGCGGTTGCGACATGGCCGGTCCTCAATACCGCCTTGGCGCCATGAGTTATATCCGTTGCCACCACTGCCAGAGGAATCTCGGCCTCGTCGAATTCAGCATCCCCGATATGTTCGGTGATGAAATCGCCGAGCCGTTTGTTGGACATGAGACCATATTGCGACAACGATAAACGCGAAAAATCCAGCCATCGTATATTCCGGGCGACAGCCTCGATTTCCTGAGATGATTTTCCGAAGGCATACAACGCTGCAACGAATGCCCCGACACTGGTGCCGGCGACACAATTGATTTTTATATCAAGTTCTTCGAATGCACGGAGTACTCCGACATGCGCTGCCCCGAGAATCGCCCCGCCGCCAAGCGCCAGGCCGATTTTCTGATGTTTGCGCGGCTTCTTGATTCCCCCCGGCTTTCGCTTATCCGATCCATGAAAAATACGGTCTAATATCCCCATGAGACTCCATTCTCCGACAATAATAATATCGACTGCTACCGACAACATACATATACGATTCAGTTATGCCTATCAAAATCAGGGGAGTAACGAAGACAGAAAACAGGACTAATTACCGGCCGGCGTCCCAGCAGGACAGACAGTGATAGATGTGGTTTGCACTTTTAAGATGGCTCGCAAATTGTCGTGGGTTCCAGCTTCGCTTGCGATGAATTACAGCCGGTTTGAAGGATCTGAGGAGGCATGAAGGGCCGACGAGGAAACCCCGGTGAATTGGATCAAGAATACAATCGAGGGGAAATTAAAAATCTCTGGCTGGCGCTCGTGATTTAAGAACCAGTAACACGCTGCGCTCGAACTGGCCCTAAAAGCAGCAAAGATGGGGTACAGAGATAATTATGATTACAGGGAACAGGGATAATCTCAAGAGCGACAGCCAATAATTCCATAACTTTAAGCGGAGAGGCTGGGATTCGAACCCAGGGAACCCGCGAAGGCTCAACGGTTTTCGAGACCGCCCCGTTCAACCGCTCCGGCACCTCTCCGTCGTTCTCTCAACTTGAAATCGGATGGTACGGCTATTACCTGTACTACCCTGATCAGACAAAATAGAGAAAATCACCGCGATGTAAAGCGAAAACTCATACAATCCTGCTCCCCCGCCATATTATACCCGGAATAAGCCGTGGTCACCCAAACTGTCGCCGTATTTCTGGTCTGAATTTTGATTCCGCTTGACAAAACCGAGATATAATATAAGTTAAAGGTGACCATTAGTTAGTAAACTCTCGGCATCTGCACCCGTTGTCGAAAAAGAGATTACAGGAAATCGAATATGAACCAGTCCAAAGGAAACAAGATCATTCTTGCCAATGCTGATCGAATTTATATTACCCGGAGATGGCGTGACGGGGGAAAGTGGTAGCTGATTGGTGAAACAGAAGCTACCTAAAATGATTAACGCGATGAAATAACAACTGGGCGGCGGGAATAACTGATATGGCTATCACATCTCGGTTGCTGCGGCACATCCCGGTACTCGTAATGAATGTGCTTATTGTATGCTATGTTTCAGTCGCGGCGGCATCGGAAATTTCATCGGAATCTTCCTATGAGCCGGATCGCATCGGGAGGGTTACTGGCCGGGTGGTCGATGTCGATACCGAGCATCCCTTGCTCGGCGTAAGTGTGCAACTTCACGGGACGCAGCGGGGAGCGGTGACTGATGCCGAGGGACGGTTTGAGATTAAAGACGTGCCGATTGGGACAATTGCGTTACAATTCAGCTTTATGGGTTACACGTCAGTCACCCGGACCGATATTGTTATCCGACCGGGACGGACGGCAACTGTGATTGTCGGACTCACGGTGACGTACCTTCGCGGCAATGATTTAGAAGTTTCGGCAGGTTATTTTTCTGAGCTCGACAACAAGCCGGTCAGCACTATAAACTTCTCTGGCGAGGAAATCCGTCGCGCTCCGGGTACAGCCGGTGATGTCAGCCGGATTGTTTCATCTCTGCCCAGTATCGCCAAGGTTAATGATCAGCTCAATAGTCTGGTTGTGCGCGGCGGTTCGCCGAGCGAAAATGCTTTCTACATCGATAATATATTGATTCCCAATATCAATCACTATCCGCTCCAGGGATCAACCGGAGGTCCTATTGGGCTCATAAATGTCGATTTTATTCAGGAAGTAGATTTTTCCGCCGGCGGATTTAATGCCTCCTATGGTGATTATTTGTCTTCGGTGATGGAGTTATCGTTCAGGGAGGGCAATCGCGAAGAATCTGCCTTCCAGGTTGATTTCCATTTGGCGGGCGCGGGATTAATTGCCGAGGGCCCGCTGGGAAGCGGTCGGGGATCATGGATGATTTCGTTTCGTAAGAGCATACTTGATTTTATTGCCGACGCTGTAGACGCCGGTTTTGCGCCATCATATAGTGATTATCAGGGAAAGGTCACCTATGATCTCTCCTCGCGACATAAACTTAGTTTACTCGGCATCGCCGGAGTCGATTATGTTGAGTTCGGTCAGGATCGGTCTTATGACGATGGGGGCGCCTTTTACGGCGAAACCGATGGCCATGAATTTGTGGCAGGGTTAAATTGGGAATACTCATGGGGGGCTGATGGTTATTCCAGTACATCGCTTTCGTATCTCGGGACCAGATACGGTAATCTCTACTACGCCGCGGGATCAGATCAGGTTACCTTTGATGAAAACACCCGCGAAAGCAAGATTCAGTTGCGAAATACCAATGTGCTTCGTTTCAATAAAAGCTTAAGTGCTGAATTCGGAGCTGAAGGATGTTATCTTATTGGTGATTACCACTACTTCGAGACGAACTACATTAATCAATATGGCAAATGGATTCCATCCCTAACTGTGAGCACGACTGTTGAAACACCTCGACTGGCAGGCTTCGCGAGTCTTAAGTTTCATCTTATTGATCGAATCGAAATGACGATCGGCGGTCGCTTTAGTTACTATAAGTACAGCGGCCGTTCCCATCTGGCCCCTCGCGCCTCACTCGAATATCACCTGAACCAGAGATCTCGGATAATTGCTGCCATTGGTATTTATCATCAGCCATTGCCGATGTTTTTGCGCGTTTTACGCGATGAGTTTCGTCAGTTAAAAGATCTTCAAAGCTATCATTATGTGCTCGGATTCAATCACATACTCTGGGACGATACCCGGCTGAGCCTGGAAGCGTACTTCAAAGATTATTTCAATTTTCCGCTCGATCCGAAACAACCTGGTGGTTTCGCACTCGATGATATGAACTATTATGGTTACAGGCGCAATTTCGAGAGCTTATTCGATGACGGCCGGGCCCGTTCCTATGGCATCGAATTGATCATCCAGAAAAGGCTGGTCAGGGGAATCTACGGTCTTGTCAGTGCCTCATTTTCCAGGTCGGAATACCGGGCGGGCGATGGCCTCTGGCGCAATCGCGTTTATGATAATGGTATGATATTTGGTATCGAAGGCGGCTACAAGCCGAACCATAACTGGGAACTTGCACTCCGCTGGATTTACGCCGGTGGAGCGCCGTATACGCCGTTTAATTTACAGCATTCACGCGAATTCAATGAAGGAATTTACGATCTCGATCAAATCAATGAACTCCGCCAACCGGATTACCACTCATTAAACCTCCGAGTTGATCGTCGTTATTATTTCAGCGGTTCTAATTTGGGGATCTATTTATCAGTCTGGAATGCATATAATCGAAAAAATGTCGCATTTTATTACTGGAATAAGGTTACCGGGGGGCAAGATACCATGTATCAGTGGACAGTATTACCTCTGATCGGAATTGAATATGAGTTTTAGGCCCGGTACATGGATAACCTGGATATCCTTTGTTACGGGGATATAACGCGCCCGTAATTTCGATAAGGAGAATTCATTCATACCAATACTAAACCAAACTTTTGCACCAAAAACTACGTCTAAGTAATAGCATCGGCCAACGACGCAGATTCGCATTTCCTGCGAATCCGGAGACAGTCGATTACATGAAAGTTGCAGCAGCTGTGCATGGGTAACTGCTGTACCCGAAAATAATTAGTTCCCTCACCATAAACTAACAATAATCTTCTTGCAAATGCGATAGACATCATTATCTTTATCCCGGGTAAGTTTGTTTTGCGTACTACATGGACTACTACCAAAGCAGCCAAACAACCAAATCAAGGTGTTTAAAATTCAATCGGGGGAAGGAGCAAGAGGAATGAAAAAAGGTCTACTGATCCCGGCTGTCCTCATACTTTCGGCCGGGGTACTCAGTGCCGCCAATCAGGTAAATGCTTTCATAGAAAATACTACCCGTCCCGGGGCCGATACGCTCTGGGCCGATACCTTCTCACGGCTGGTCGTTCAGCTTGAAAACGACGTCAAACTGGGCGGGCTGTCCATCGGTTTCGTCCTGTCCTCGCCGGATGGCGTCGATATCACCTACAATCCGCAGGGGACGGCTGACAACAGCACTATTTATGCCCCGGCCGGTTTCCCGGATTCCGGTATAATGACTATCGACGGCCGCATGGCGCCGGGCAATGCTGTCTGGGATCTGGGCAATTTCCAGTTTACTCCGCGGAGTCTCGATGGCGCCCTGCCGGATTCGATGCTGGTCGGCGGCGCGGCCCTCTCCGGTGGCTTTATGGCGGGAGGTTTCGAGGACCATGTCTCGCTCTGGTTCACTCTCGGGGGAGTCGGGCCGGACGATACCAAAACGATCTGTGTCGATTCGTCTTTTATCCCGCCGGCCGGTAGCTTCTTGTTTATTGATGAGTTCGCCGTCAGTATTGAACCGGGTTATGTGCCCGGTGGGGAAGTCTGCTACCCCGTTATCGTCCCGTTGAATCTTCCTCCGGAAATTACCAATTGTCCCGGTACGGCGATCAATGTCAATCACTGCGCTTCGGGGTCCTTTGATTACAACGCCCAGGATTTCGAGGGCGATCCTTTTCAGTACGAATTGGTCGGTACTACCGGCAGCGGTTCGGCAAACATCGATCCCAGCACCGGCGTTGTGAACTATACGCCGGCTCCGGGTGAAATAGGCATTGTTGAACTAACTGTTCAGGCGTGCGATGCTTTCGGCTGCGGTGATATCTGTGTGATTCAGTTCAATATCACCAACAACGCCCCGACGATCGATTGCGGAAATCCCGTCTATACCGTTGCCGATGGCAACATCATTACAAATGATGATATTTCCGGCAGTGATATAGACGCCTGCGATAATCTGACCTATCATTTGGTAGATATAACGCCAATGCCGTTCGATCCGGGCAGTTTTTCGATTGATGCCGCTACCGGCGAGTTTACCTGGCAGACAGTTGTTCAAGACATGGGAATTCATACTGTTACAGTCGAAGTAACCGATGGTATCGATGCTTCCCAATGTACTTTTGACGTTGACGTTATCGGTATTGAACAGTTCGAAGTCAAAATTGAAAAGGTCCATGGCCAGCTCCAGGGTCATTATGCCGAACTTTCGCTGATCAAAAACCTGGGCTCCGAACCATTTGCCGGTTTCGATTTTCTGATCGGCTATGATCCTACCGCCCTGTCGTTTAGCAGCGCTGTGCTGGGAGCGGAACTGCAGGCTTTAGGATGGGAATATTTCACCTATCGCTACAACTACAACGGCAACTGCGGTTTGGCCTGTCCCAGCGGTCTGCTTCGCCTGGTGGCGATCGCCGATATCAACAATGGCCCCTATCACCCCGATGGATACATCTTAAGCCCCGGCGAAGCCCTGGCGACTATGACCTTTCTCGTCACCAACGACCGTACGTTCGAATGCCTCTACATTCCGGTCAGGTTCTACTGGTTCGACTGCGGCGATAATACCATGTCTTCCAGATACGGCGATACTCTGTTTGTATCCCGCTACGTCTATAACTACTATGGCGACGATGGCGAAGACAGCTATGTCAATGTCACCGCCGATGATCCCTTCCCGACCTACTACGGTGCTCAGGAAGAATGTCTCGAGGGCGACAAGAAAAAACCGCTGCGTTTTATCGATTTCCTAAACGGCGGCTTCGATTTCATCTGCAGCGATGAAATCGATGCCCGCGGCGATATCAATGTCAATGGCGTCGTCTATGAAATCGCCGACGCTGTCATGTACAGTAATTTCTTCATCAATGGCATCAGTGCCTTCAACGATCATGTCGAGGCCTCGATTGCGGCGTCGGATGCCAATGCCGACGGTCTCATTCTTTCGGTGGCCGACCTGGTTTATATGGTTCGCGTCATTGTCGGTGATGCTCTGCCATATCCCAAACCAATCCCGGGCGCGCTGGCTGAATTGACTTCTTCCCAGGCCGATGGCAATCTGGTTGTCGATTTTACCAGCGACGCGGTCCTCGGTGGCGCCCTGCTGACGTTTGATATCAACGGCACAGTCGGTGAACCATCACTTCCGAGTATGGATGTAAAATACAGCATCGAGGACAACAAACTGCGGGTGCTGGTTTACAGTTTGGAGGGCGCTGCCTTTCCCGAAAACGCCCGGCTGAGTATCCCAATCGATGGCTCGGCGGTGTTGACCGAAGCCGATGTTGCGACTTACAATGGCGCGGTTATTGACTACTCGATTAACAACATTCCGACCGACTACGATCTGGCCCAGAACTACCCGAATCCGTTTAATCCATCCACCACTATTGCGTTGAGTCTGCCGGTGGAATCCGACTGGACGGTCGATATCTACAACGTCACGGGGCAGCTTGTTAATCAATTTTCCGGTCATAGCGCTGCCGGAACTGTCTTGGTCGAATGGGACGGTACTGACCGGGCCGGTCAGGCGGTAGCCTCGGGAATTTATTTATACAAGGCCACGGCGGATGCCTTCACGGCGACGAAGAAAATGGTGCTGATGAAATAGCAAGAAGGTGCCACGTGTGACTGTATCACGCTGGTGTATTGTTCAACGCGGGAGAACGACGATGTTCTCCCGCGTTATTTTTTGCGGCTTTTGATTCTCGCATGGCGACTTTGTGATTGACCGGGAGCGGATTACTATTGTATGTTTGGGTCATTGCGAACGGATGCATCGGAGAAAAATATGACTTCGCTACAGCCCAATCCCTGGCCGGGGCACTGGTATGATGATGCTGCCTGTGATCGCACCCTGAGTGCCGAGACAATAGTCGAAGCAACCCTCGATGAAGTATGGGAGGCCTGGACTACCTCCGAGGGCCTCGCTACTTTTCTGACACCATCGTGCAATGTTGAACTCGGCATCGGCGGACCTTTTGAAGTCTATTTCCTGCGCGATAATCCCTATGGCTCCCGGGGCAGCGAATACTGCCGCATACTCAGCTATCTGCCCAAACGGATGCTCAGCTTCGAATGGAACGCCCCGCCGCAATTCGAGGATCTCCGCAACCATCGCCATACCTGGGTTGTGTTGTTTTTTGAGGTTCACGATGAGAACCATGTTCGCGTAGAACTAAATCAGTACGGCTGGGGCAAAGGCAAGTCATGGAATGCCCTGTTCGATTACTTCAGCGACGCCTGGCCGTACGTGCTGGACAATTTCAAAAAGAGCTTCACCGAGGGCCCCCGGAAGTGGAAAGAGGAATAATGATGCGATGGTGCCTTTTCATCGGATTGATTCTTTGCAATACGGTGCTGGCCGAGTTTCCCTGGCTCGACAGCTCCAAATCATTAGATGAAAGAATCAGGGATATCGCTGTCCCCGGCAGTTTCACGCGAGTGGAAAATGCCGACACGCCCTTTGCCGGATGGCTGCGGTCTCTGCCGCTGAGGCCCGATACCGCCCGGGTATGGCATTACGATGGCGTCCTCAAACCAAATCAGGGCGCCGCGTACCGCATAATTGATATAAACATCGGTCACAGCGACCTGCAGCAATGCGCCGATGCCGCCATGCGAATGCGCATGGAGTACCTCTACAGCCGGGGCGAGTACGATCAGATCGCCTTTAATTTCACCAGCGGCGACCGTTGCCTCTTCCGTGACTGGATCAATGGTCTCCGTCCGGTCGTCAACGGCAACGACGTTTCATGGCGCCATACCGGAATTGTCGATTCATCCTACAGTAATTTCTGCGAATATATGGCTACCATCTTCATGTATGCCGGGACGTATTCGCTGACCAGAGAATTGACGCGGATCGGTGATCTCGCTGACATCCGCATCGGAGATATTTTTATACAGGGCGGCTTTCCCGGACATGCCGTTATTGTCGTCGATATGGCTGTCGATTCCGCCGGAGACCATACACTCATCATGCTGGCCCAGGGCTTTACCCCCGCGCAGGATTTCCACGTTCTGATCAATCCGAATGAATCGAGTATTTCACCGTGGTATATTGTCGGCCGGGGCGAGCGTTTGATTACCCCCGAATGGACTTTCGACTGGTCGGAGTTGTATCGGTTTTAGATGCCGAGCTATAATCACTGATTATATTTTTCAACCGGATACCACACCGCTGCAGCGGTATGAAATTGATAAAAAATAAAACAATACCTGTATTGTGGCGCGCCCCTTCAGGGGCGCGGCAAATGGATCATCCATCAAAATGACTTGAATATCCGCGCGGCAGCACCCAGTAATCGTAATCCACCCAGATGGCGCACCCATAAATGGGAGCGCCACAACGGGCGGGTTTTCGGACTTTCGGATTTCATGGGAGAGCATCCAGTAATCCGCTTTGTGGCGCGCCCCTTCAGGGGCGCGGCAAATGGATCATCCATCAAAACGACTTGAATATCCGCGCGGCAGCACCCAGTAATCGTAATCCACCCAGATGGCGCA
>CAZGLR010000011.1:8881-44913 GCA_964526635.1 uncultured Ignavibacteriales bacterium
CCCTTCAGGGGCGCGGCAAATGGATCATCCATCAAAACGACTTGAATATCCGCGCCAGTGACCGCCCCGGCGCCTGCAAATCGAGATCAAGAAAATAACCGTAGGGCGTCTGGTATACTTCATACTCCGATGCTTTCAATCGTGTCTCGGCGCTGTCAAATACCTGCTTGGCCATTTCCTCGGGAGCTTTGCTTTCGGAAAGATGCGCGAAAGAATGTAATACGATCGTGCGCGAGTCATTTTTTCGCGCAGCCCATTTCAAATTCTTGATAAGTTTGGTTTCGATCGATGCGATCTGCTCCACATCGGCTTCTTCAAACTGGATAAAGCCGACGAGCGCATCGGTGATCTCTTTCGACTCAGTGTAATCGGGAACACTGTCCAACGTCTTGGTCGCGGTCGTGTAGGCAAACCGCGAACAGAATATCATCAATAATTTCACAACGCCGTTAACTTACAGAATTCGCAGCCCCAGTTCAACCGCAAAACCGGTATCGCGCAAATCACGGTTATATAAAACCCTGGTTACCCCTTGCTGATAACGGGCATTGATTGAAAACATACCGACATTTACCCCGGCCCCGGCAATAACCCCCATTTCGAAAGCATGCGAATCAAGCTCGAACAAAATGTCCTTTTCGTACACACTGCTGAAATGGGTCGATGTCGAGATTGCGATGCCTATGCGCGGCCCGGCAAAAACATATGGCTGCACTCCGGAACCGACGTCGCCAAACGTGTACTGCACCAGTACCGGAACATCGATATAGGTCAGATCAAAGGGGATATCCTCGAAGAAACTGGTTTCGGTTATTGTGCTGTCCCAGGGTACCTGTGTAGTGTCGATCTCAATTAACATCTCGACAAACTCGGCATTCTGTTCGATTGCTCCCCGGGTTGTGATCAGCAACTCGGGTCTGATCGAGAAGTTTTTTCCCACGGGGATGATCATCCAATAGCCGCCGCCGAACTGCATGCCGGCGTTGTAGATATCGTCATCATCATTGGTGAAATTCGATGATCCCACTCCAAACTTAAATCCGAAGGAAATATCGCGATCAATCTCCTGCGCCTGCAAAACAGGGGAGAGAAGGCCGAAAATCAGGCCGCAAACCAAAAAAAGTAGATTTTTTTTCATGATACAACCAGTACGTTCCAAAGCCCGAAAATGTTTCGCTTTCCGTGAACTCGCCTCTAATATTAGATATGATAATAAGATAGAGCATTAAATCCAAGTGCAAATACTACCGTGTTTCCCAATGAACCCCTTTTGGCCCACATTTTTGTGAAAAATATCACATTATATGGCTTGACAAGCTGTCTCTTGTGTATAATATTGAAATTGATTTTCAATTTCGACCGAGGCGCTTATGCCGTTGAACGAACAAAGACGACTCTTTGGTGAATACATACGGGCCATGGGACTCAAAACCACGACCCAGCGCGATCTTATTCTCAACGCCTTTCTCACCACCAACAAGCATTTGTCAATCGACGAGATCTACCGGATGGTTAATAAAAACAGTTCACATACCGTCGGCTACGCCACCGTGCACCGCACCATGAAACTGATCACTGATTGCGGACTGGCCCGGGAAGTGAAGTTTGACGATGGTATCTCGCGTTTCGAGCCGCTTTACGGCCGTCAGCATCATCATCATCTGGTTTGCACCGAATGCCGCCAGGTTATCGAATTTGAAAGTCCTGAAATGGACCGTCGCGAAAAAGAGATCGTTGAGAAATACGGCTTCGAGCACCATTTTCATCGATTTGAGATTTTCGGGCTTTGTCCGAAATGCCGGAAACGGCCACATTGACATCATAGTGGGAGATGCCGAATGCACCTCTGGCGCAGACAGCGTGGACTGATACATAATGCCGAGACAACCGACTGCCAGACACTCAGCGTGGCTCAGGTCGGTAAAACATACATTTTGGTCGGCTTCACCGGCGGTGACTGCCTCCAAGAGAAAATAACCTCGATGGGCTTGAATTCAGGAGCGCAACTCAGGATCATTGCCAATTCCGGGCATGGTCCGGTTGGACTGGAAGTCCGCCAAACCCGGCTCGGTATCGGACGCGGTATGGCCCAGAAGATTATGGTTGAAGAAGTTGCGGCTTGAAAAATCAACTCTCTCCATAGCCCTGGCTGGTAATCCCAACTCGGGGAAGACTACCCTGTTCAACAATCTGACCGGCGCCAATCAGCATGTCGGCAACTATCCCGGCGTCACTGTTGAACACAAAGAGGGGTTCTTCAATTTTAAAGGGCACAAAATACGCCTGGTCGATCTGCCCGGGACATACTCACTGACCGCCCATTCGCTTGAAGAAATCGTTGCGCGGAATTACATCATCAACGACAAACCCGATGCCGTCATTAATGTCGTCGATGCCTCCAACATCGAACGCAATCTTTACCTTACCACTCAGCTTCTGGAACTGGGCACGCCGGTCGTTATTGCCCTGAATATGAGCGACATGGCCCGCAACCGCGGTCTGGATATCAATGCCGAACTGCTGTCGCGCCTGATGGGCGTACCTGTCGTCGCCACCATCGGCCCCAAAAAACAGGGTATGGATGCTGTTCTCGACGCTGTCCTCACCCTGGTCAACAATCCCCGGGGTTACCGGCCCGCCCGGGTCAACTATGGCAAAGAATTCGAGCAGGAACTTGATCGTCTGACGACGATTCTCTGTGAAAATGATGTCTCCGAAAACGGTTATCAACCTCGCTGGCTGGCGTTGAAACTTATTGAAAACGATCCTGAAATACGGCGCAAGGTGTCCCGCCACGAGACCGGCGACAGATTTCTGTCAACCGCCGAAGCCAGTCGTAAACGGATCGAGACGCTTTTTGCCGATACCACGACTTCGGTCGTTTCCGATCAGCGTTATGGCTTTATCAGCGGGGCATGCAGCGAAGCGGTGACATTGACCGGTCATAAACGGCACGATATTTCCGATACTATCGACCTGCTCTTAATTCATCCGGTGTTGGGACTGCCGATCTTTGCCGGGTTGATGTGGTTGATGTTTAATATTACTTTCGCTCTGGGCGAATATCCTATGGCCTGGATCGAATACAGTATTGGCGCCCTGGCCAACGGCCTCGATTCGCTTTTGCCTGATGGCCTTTTGCAGTCACTCCTGGTCGACGGCGTCATCGGCGGTGTCGGCGGTGTCCTATCATTTCTGCCGAATATCATGCTCCTGTTTCTGGCGATTGCCATCCTCGAAGACACCGGCTATATGGCCCGCGCCGCATTTGTCATGGATCGCATCATGCACCGCATTGGCCTGCATGGCAAGTCCTTTATCCCCATGCTTATCGGCTTCGGCTGCAGCGTTCCGGCCTATATGAGCAGCCGTATTCTCGAAGACCGTACCGACCGCCTGGTCACCATGCATGTCACTACCTTCATGAGTTGTGGAGCCCGCCTGCCGGTCTATATCCTTGTCTGTGGCGCCTTCTGGCCGAGCAACGCCGGCAATGTTGTTTTTTCGATTTATGCCCTTGGTGTTTTAATTGCCATCGGCATGGTCAAGCTGCTTCGCTCCACCCGCTTCCGCGGGATGTCGGCACCCTTTATCATGGAATTACCGCCGTATCGCGTCCCCACGCCGCGCAGCCTGCTGATTCATATGTGGGAACGGGCCTGGTTGTATATCCGTAAAGCCGGCACGGTCATTCTGGCGTTTTCAGTCGTCATGTGGTTTCTGATGACTTTCCCGCAGCGAAGCGAGTTCACCCAGGATTACAGCGGTATGATCAGTGCTGTCGAACAAAACATGGCCGAGGGCATTGTGCCGATCGACGAGGGCGAAGAACGGATTCATTATTACCGCAATCTGCAGCAGATGGAAGAGATGGAATACAGTTTTGCCGGACGCATCGGCCGCTCCATGGAACCCGCCCTGAATCCGCTCGGATTCGATTGGCGTTTGGGTGTGGCCATACTTTCCGGCTTCGCCGCCAAGGAAATTGTCGTATCAACTATGGGTACGATTTATGGCGTCGGTGAAGTCGATGAGCATTCCGGTTCCCTGCGCCATAAACTGGCTCAGGATCCGGCCTATACCAAGCTGATTGCCTACGCCTTTCTGGTCTTTATTCTGCTGTATATGCCGTGCATGGCCGCCATGGCGGTATTTTTAAGAGAGACCGGGTCGTGGGGCGAGGCCGCCTTTCAAGTATTTTATACCACCGGCCTGGCTTATTTGATGGCGCTGGGGGTTTACCAGGTCGGCAGGCTGCTGGGATTGGGATAAGAAATTATGGGAATTATTGAATATATCATAGTTGGTGCGATAGTCCTCTGGGCACTCTGGTATGCCTGGAAGCATCTGTATCATGAGGCGCAGGGGAAAGGCTGTAAAAACTGTTCGTGCAGTACTGCCGGCCCGCGACTTCAGGACCCTGCGGAAAATAAAAAGAAAGAAGATCTGAAAAAGCAGCGCTTCGAGGTATGATCCACTTAGAGCAACTGGCCCGATTTTACCCGTTCATCCAGCAGACGGCAGCCCTCCATGAGAATAGACTCATTGGGCAGTTGATTATTCGGTTCGGGCAGGTCTTCAGGATTGACCGGTTCAATTGTCCAGGTGCCATCGGTCCACGTTAGCCCTTCGTACACAGCTTCGGGTCCGCTGCGATGCTCCAGTTCGGCGAAACTGATCGCTCCCGCACATAAATACAGAATCAGCGATGGCGCCTTTTCGGTGTTGGGCGTAACAGTAATGCGTACTGTCTTACGACCCGGTCCCAGTGCTTGCAGCAGATCGATCAAATTCATGTCGGCCAGCCGTCCCCGTGCCCCGGAGCTGCCGTCGGTACGACCGCTGGCGGCGTTGAGGCGGTTCTGCAGTTTCCTGATTTTGGTAACCAGTATATCGAGATTATCATCATGCGCCATAATATCTTCGATACCCCGTTCGAGCTGACGGGTCAATTTGGAGATTTCGGTGTTTTCGACCAGCAGGAACGTCGGCGTTTCCTCGAAATTGATACCCTCGTTTTCGATCTCGCCGATAAAAGCCTCGACCTGATCGAAGCCTTCCACCAGTGATAGAATCATAATATCCGGTTGACTTCGCTTGTACAACTCCAGCAGTGATGCCTTGGAGGTATGCGTGATAATACGGAAACCGACATTGGTCAGGCGCATCTCCAGCGGATGTGTCAATGCCGCCGACTTGCCGTAGATCATAATCTGCCCGGCGACTCCGCGTGTCCGCAGATCGAGGATTTCTTTCTGAACCAATTCCACAAAGGCATCGACAACATCAGCGAGGAACAATTTCCCGGTCAGATCATGCAGTTTCTTTTTGATTGCGTCGAATTTATCCAGCGACAACCGATCATTGTGCGGCATATTATCGCAAAACAGATCGGCAATTGTGAGTATATTTCCGCCCAGGACTTCCAGCGACAGGGTATCCTGCTGATCATGGGTTAAATCGCTGTACATTTTTTTCAGAATACTGATGACTGGTTGCGAATACCCAAGCGACGATAATAGCTTGATAGTCAGGTGAATCCGTCCCCGGGTATCGGTTGTCTCATCGGTACCGTAATAGTACCGCGACAGATCATGTACATATCCGGCGGTTATGATCAGCATACGATCCGAGGCCGGCAAATTAAGCTTGCGGCATAATTTCTCGGCATATTGCCCGACCTGGGCGCTGTGATTCGATTCCAGATGCGCCAGCGAGGCCAGAAGCGAGGTAAACAGTTCCAGGTTCTCCTGCAACTGCTGATGCGATTCTTTTACCAGGGAGTTGGCCAGTACCAGCGATGAGACCGATTTGAAAATGCGGACAGTCGTAGAGGGCGAGATGTGCCGGACATAATCCCGCAAATGAGCATGATCGGTAATCATGCCGTCACGAATCAATATGGTAGTGATACAGCCGGTATTTAAGCGTGAATACGCTGTTTCCAGCGAATCGAGAATTTCGGCCTTGATATTATCCCGTTCGAGGATCGACTGCAGCAGCTGCGAAGAATAGGTTTCATCCGTGACAATCAGCATGTTGGTGGTTCGCAACTGACTGGTCTGATCGGTTTCACCGTTGATAATCCGAATCTTCTCGGTTGCGGTAGCCGTATCCGGAATTTCCAGCAGCAGGCTGTCTTCCAGGGTGACATCCTGTTTGAGGTAATGGCGGGCAATGCTGGTATTGAGCGCGATTTCGGCCGCCACATACAGGTTGACTGTCTTGCCCCGGGTGACGAATTTCAATTCGTTGATCATGTTCTGATCGTTGGGATTCTCGCAGGCGACTTTCAGGATATCGTTTTCGGTATCATAATCGAAGGGGATAACTTTGCGGGCCAGCGCCACTTTTTTGGGGATCATCTTGGTCAGAATATCCGGGATCTCCAGGTTGGACAGCACCACGCCCTCGCAGCCGAACTGAATGCTCAGTGCTTTGACCAGCCCGGCCTCGTCGATATACCGGTGATAGAGCAGTTGAGAACCGAATTTTCCGCCGTGGGCTTTCTGGCGCAGCAGGGCTTCCCGGACCTGTTCTTCGGAAACCAACCCCTCGCGGATGAGGATTTCATCGAGTCGCAGTTGTTGTGATTCGTTGCTCATTTATGCCGGTGCCTTGTCCAGTTCTTTCTGAATTGCCATCTCCAGAAACGGCTTGGGATCATGAGCCGTTCGAATTGCCTCCTGAATATCAATCTGACCGCTTTCGGCCAGCGCCTTGAGATGATTATCGAACAGCCGCATCCCCTGCTTGCGCCCGGTTTGTATGGCCGTCGGAATCTGATGTGTTTTCGCCTCGCGAATCATGGCGGCAATCGATGACGAGTTCAGCAGGAGCTCGTATGCCGCCATCCGCCCCAGACCATCGCGACGGGCCAAAAGCTGCTGCGAGACTATCCCGACCAGCGAATCGGCCAGCATGATCCTGATCTGCTGCTGTTGATCCGGCGGGAAAACATCGATAATTCGATCAATCGTCGAGGCGGCGCTGGTCGTATGCAGCGTCCCCAGCACCAAAAGCCCCATCTCGGAGGCCGTGACCGCCAGCGAAATTGTCTCCAGATCACGCATTTCGCCGACCAGGATAACATCCGGATCCTCGCGCAGGGACGCCCGCAGGGCGGCCGCAAATGATTTCGTGTGCAGGCCGATCTGACGCTGCGATATCAGTGAATTCTTGATCTGATGAACATACTCGATAGGATCTTCAAGGCTGATAATATGCCGCGAAAAATTGGTGTTGATATGATCCACCATCGCCGCCAGCGTCGTCGTCTTTCCCGAATTGGTCGGACCGGTCACCAGCACCAGGCCGGATTTACTTTCGGCCAGGCGAATTGTTGTCTCGCAAAATCCCAGCGACTCAATATCCTGAATCTGATCCGGGATAATCCGAACCGCCACCGCGATGCCGTGCTGGGTCCGGTAAACATTCAGGCGAAACCGTGCCACCTCTTCGACACTGTATGCGCAATCAAGCTCGCCATCGGCCTCAAAACGGCGTATTTGCGAATCGGATAAAATGGCATAAACAAGTTGCCGTATTTCATCGTCCGACAAATAGCGATGGCGGGTTTTCTCCAGCCGGCCGCCAACCCGGATCATCGGGACCGACCCCGCAGTCAGATGTAAATCAGTGGCGTTGGCTGACTTGACTATGGTCAACAATTCATCTATTCGAGCCATAACCCCAACGGTATCCTATACTTCAGGTATATGCGCCGCCTTTGTATTGTTATCGGTACTTCAGGCCGTAACTTGATAAATGGTGATATCTCACGAAAAGATGAAGGAAATTGCACATGTTGCAAAATTGGATGCATCGTTTTTTCCGAATTAGGCACAACTTTGACCATTTTCAGCCGTAAATCAAGGAAATTAATGGGCATATGCTTTGCGGTACGCTATAACGACGGCCCCGCTGTAGTCTTTATTACCGCGGCGCCGCCGATTGTACTTGACATAAAACATAAGGGCGGTTATATTATTTGTTGCGGTCAGGTCCAGTCAGTACCGAAACATATGTATGCGAGTCCTCACCATTTTCTCGCTCACAAGCCGCCTGCCAAAATTACCACCGGACCTGATTTCAGGGTTGGTCATATCTCGATTGCCGATAAACGCCGCTTCGGGACAGACCACCTGAAATACGGGAGTGACAGTGCTATTTTTCCACCGCCGACAAATGGGACGTGACGGCGCGGGTACCGGTCCATCGGGCCAGGACACGTGCCCTCTAAAATATGGATTGCCTCAGGCATTCATAATGACTGAATAAAGCAAGACGGAGGAACCTATGTTGAACAGATCCAGGATTATCATCGGGGTCGTTGCCTGTGCTCTGGTGATTGGTATTATGGGATTCATTGGCGTCGGACAATCGGTCGACGCAGCCGCCAACAATTCCAGGCAAATTGAACCGGGCACTCTCAAAGCAAACCGCGTAGAGGCAAAAGTCTCGACCTTCTCCCTGCAGGGCGAACTCATTCCGCCTTCGACTTCAACCGAGCCATTTGCCAAATCCGTTAACCAGGGCGGCGAAGATATCTCCACTGCCGTCGCTATCCCCTCGATGCCTACCACGTTAACCGGTACTACCGACGGTTATGCCGACGATTACCAGGAAAACTGCGATGGCGAGGGTCTGGTCAACTTTCCGGATGTCGTGTATTCCTACACGCCGGTTGAAGATGAATTCGTCGATATCGTCGGCTGTAATTCATCCTACTTCAATCGCATCTGGGTGTATGAGACCGATGAGACCACTCTCATTGCCTGCGTCCGTTTCGCCCTCGAGTGTGGCCAGCCGCCGCGGGGAGCGCTCTATGACGTGCCCATGTCGGCCGGTGTAACTTACTATATCGTAGTCGATGGTGACGACCTCAATGGTGCTGTTCCTCCGGGCTACGGCGCCTATGAACTCGAATGTACCGCTGAACTCCAGAACCCCCCGGGACCGGACGACAGCGCGTTTGTGCATCCGGCGATTGCCTACAACAATGGCAATCTGATTGTCGCCTATGAAGAAAAAGCCACTGACACTATGATTCTCTGGACCGGATCGAATGACAACGGCGCCACCTTCCCGACTGCCATTTTCTGGGATATTGCGGCATCGTATCCTTCGATCGAGTACTGGGGAGCCAATTCGATATTCTACGGCTGCATCGTTCCCGACGCATCCGAATTTAATGGCGCCCGAACCTACCTGATCACCATCCCTGATCCGGTTGTTACGGCCAACTGGAGCCTTGTCTCCTGGGGCTGGGAAACTTACGGCTGGCACGATCAGATCATGAGTGCAATCGCGACTACCGATCAGCTTGAAGCCTGGTTCTTCGGCATTCAGTCCTGGATTGCATCGACCACCTACCCCGATCCCGACCTGGTCAATGCCCCCCATATTCTGTGGGCCACCAGCGAAACCGGCGGGACTATCTCATGGTTCCAGATCGAAAACTGCGCCACCACCGATGTGGCTATCGACAGATCGGCCGATAAAGGCTATTCGGTCTATGACTACTTCGATACCGATGCCAGTCAGTGGCAGATGCTGGTCCGTATCGACACACCGTCACAGATGAACGTCGATCCTGAATATGGCCCGCTCGGCTTCAGTTTCACCGGTGGTGATCTGGGTACCGAACAGATCCAGCACCCCAATGTGGCGGCCGGTAACGGCACGGTCATTATCGCCTATGAACTCTGGGATAATGCCAAAGCCACCGACAAGGACATTGTCTGCCTCATCAACGATAATCCCGATGATACGCTGTGGGATGTTCTGACCGAGGTCGTCATTGTGGCCTCCGCTGATGAAGAGGAGTTCCCGAATATCCGCCACGTTACCGGCGATATATTCGTGATGACGTATCACAAGGGCGATACCCTGTTTCAGGTCCAGAGCTGCGATGCCGGCTTGACCTGGGGCGCCCCGGTTCAGGTCAGTGTTACTCCCGATGATGTCGTCCAGAGCGAATACCGTGGCAGCGATGTCTCCGAACAGGGTCTCTGGGCGGTCTGGGAATACCAGAACTTCGGCGATGCCGATACCAGCATTTTCCTGCACTTCGGTCAGCTGGCCCTTGATTGCGACGGCGACCTGGTGCATGACCTGAACGATAACTGCCCGCTCACCTACAACGAGCTGCAGGAAAACAGTGATGGCGATGCCTATGGTGATGCCTGCGATAACTGCCCCAATGCTGACAACGAAGACCAGGCTGATACTGATGGCGACGGTGTCGGCGATGTCTGCGACGCCTGCGAAGGCTTCGATGACGCGCTGGATGCCGACGGCGACACGGTACCCGATGGCTGCGACGAATGTCCGGGCTTCGATGACTTCGCTGACGTCGATTCCGATGGCGTTGCTGATGGCTGCGACAACTGCCCCGAAGTCCCTAATCCGGGTCAGGAAGATTCCAATGGCAACGGCGTCGGTGATGTCTGCGACTATGTCTGCGGTGATGCGACCGGCGACGGCGCCATCAATGTCGGCGATGCTGTCTACGTTATTAACTATGTCTTCAAGGGTGGTCCGGCTCCTGATCCGCTGGAAGCCGCCGATGCCACCTGCGACGGCGAGGTGAATGTCGGCGACGCCGTCTATTTGATCAACTATGTCTTCAAGGGCGGTCCGGCACCGTGTGCCACCTGCCCGTAAGAGATCGTCATTGACATGAACTGGAATTCCGCAAAAGGCCGGGAGTGCTTCCCGGCCTTTTTCTATTCACCTTCTGCGGCTCTTATCGTACATATGATAAACTGCTGGGGAGATATGGCAATGGTATACCCGTATCGCATCGGAACGTCATCATTCTCAGAAACCGACTGGGTTGGCAACTTCTATCCCGCCGGAACCAAACCGGCCGACTTTTTAACGGTGTATGCCTCCAAATTTACGACCGTCGAAATCGATGCCACCTATTACGCCATACCGGCCCGTCGTACGGTCGAAAACTGGGTTCGGAAAACCCCCGAGGGTTTTCTCATCTGCGCCAAATTCCCTAAATCTATCGTTCATGGCGGCGATGGCCCCACTCCCGACCCCAATGTCGTGCTTGTTCCCGACATAACCAATGACCGCCGGGATCGCTTTCTCGATGTTATCGCTGAACTTGGAGACCGCCTCGGACCTCTGGTTGTGCAGTTTCCGTATTTCGCCAAACGCGTATTTTCAACCAGTAATGTGTTCATGGATCGGCTCGACCGCTTCTTGGCCGATCTTCCGCGTAATTTTCGTTATGCTGTCGAAATACGAAACCGCCGCTGGCTGACTCCCCAATTCGCTGACATGCTGCGGCGCCACGACGTTGCCCTGGTGCTGGTCGACCATGCCTGGATGCCTCACGGTGAGGAAGTGATGGAAATGTTCGATCCGGTCACCACGGATTTTGCCTATCTACGGCTTCTTGGCGACCGGAAGGGAATCGAAGAAATTACCACGACCTGGGATCGTGAAGTAATAGATCACAGGGAAAGTATGATTCGGTGGGTAGATCTCGTCGCCCGATTTGCCGAGCGCGACATCGAATCATTGATATACATAAATAATCACTATGCCGGGCATGCGCCGACAACGGCTGACCGGCTTACGGACATGCTGGAAAAGCGGCTTCGCGGGTAAATTGACCGAGCGGTACTATTCTCCCGTAAACTCGCCGACCTTCTCGGTGTCTTCCTCCGGCTGCGGTTCTTCGGAACTGATTTTGAGTTTCGCTTCCTCTTCAGCCGGGACGTCCTTCATCCAGCTTATCTCAAAAGAGATCTTTTCTTTATCCCGCTTCTCCGATGCCGAGATTTCAACATAAACCTGGTCGGTCGGATTGAGCACGACATGCCGATCACCGTTTTCAACGCACACTTTGCCGGCCTTGATACTGGCCACCAACTCCTCGAGATACTCAATCGCCTGTTCCTGCTGCAGGCGTCCCTTAAAGACAAGTGTCTTTTTGCTCACGGATACCTCCGCATGAATCAAATATTCTGCTGTTGCCGGAGAGCCGCCCGGCACAGCGCTTATGTATCAGGTCAACGACAATAATACCGATAAGAGTAAATGCTCATCGATCCGGGGATGACTCTCGGTAGTAACAAGCGGGACATCGATAACATCAACTCCCAGCTTTTGTATCGCCTCACGATCAATTGGAGTCGTATAGGCACCGGAAGATGAATCACAAATGACAAAATTCAGAACATCGCTGGTTGTGACCGCATCACCGCATCGATGACGCAAATAATATAATAGTTTTGCGGTTGACTCCGCAACAGAAATCCCCCGGAGTTCCGGGTCGATCCCGGTATTGGGGATATACACCTTGGGACAATGATTATCGGCGATCGCCTCCGAAACTCCCGAAACCAGCAGGTTGGCTACCACCGATGTATAAAAACTGCCGATCGGGTAGCAGATCAATTCAGCCTGGTCGATCAGGTCTCGAATCTTTGATCGCAGGGGAATATCGATTTCATGTCCTGATTTGGTCTCATCAGTCAGGTATAATTCGACAATGGCCGACGATGGCGGCGGTACTTCCTTGCCGGTCAGGTTACGTTGTCCGACTGTAGTGGAGCCATCTTCCATCCGAGCCGCCAGATGTGCATTGACCGACGTGATGGTCCGGACCGTGCCCTTCGCCTCAACCAGTTTGGCGAACATGAAAACCACCGGGTCGATGTGTCGTTCATTATTCAAAAAGCCGCCGGCCAGAATCATATTCCCTATGCTGGCGCCGCGCAAATCGAAATCCGACGGCATCGCGCGATAAAAATACCGCAGATGATTACGGATAATCTTGCGCATGGGATCATGAATGCGACCGACCAGTTCATCGCCGCCGTCTACCATGGACTCGATTCGCTTTTGCAGACAATCCTGATCTGCGTCTTTCGGCAGACGATAAGCAAACAACTCATAAATCTGGGGGTTACCGGTCACCGATTGATCGGCCAGGGCCATCAGCCGGCTCCGCATATCCCCGACCGACAGCATATTGAATGCTTCGCGGATTATCGCCGAGGATCCCCCGGAATCGAATGGTGTCACCAGGTGAATCGAATTATGTGTGTAGGCGGTCAGGGCCCGGCTGACCGGATTGAGGGCGGTGCCGCCGGAAAAAAACAACACCCGCGGTCCCAATTCCGGCACTTTTTTGTAACGGGCCAGCTTTAAGCGGTGCGGGAGGCGCACGCGACGGATGATATCAATATGGGAATCACTCATATCAGGTTGCGCATTGATTGGTCGTTATCGACATTACTCCATAATCTCCAGGCATGAGTGTGTCGCCTGCTCGAAATCAGTCCCGCCGGTGATCTCGAAGACCTTGACCGGCCGGAGCATACTAATATAGGCTTCCTCTGAAAAATCCAGACTTCGCGACTGCTTTTCATAAAACAGCCCCGGCGCCTTTATAAAGGCCCCCAGCAAATCACGGCGCGCCTCGAGATCGACCCGTGTGATTAGCGCCGGTTCATTGGTTCGCTGCCAGTTGAGGATTACCAGCGCATCCATCGGCGCTTCGAGATCAAAACGATCCTCGCCATAGACTTCATCTATCATGACATCGTATTTCTGCTCCAGCGACCAGAGGTCAGCGGCGGGTATAGTTTCCAGATCCTCACGTTCATCATCCGGCAATATCTCGGTCAGGGTATCATTGGCCAGAATTGTCCCGGGATTTATCCTTGGCTGCTTGGGGACACCCAGCATGATGACACGCTCGGCCCGGCTTTGTACCAGCAGGCGATCATTGCTGACAAAATTGAGATTATGATTCATCAGATGCAGGGCCAGGGTCGATTTTCCCATGCCCGAAAAGCCGGCCAGAGCCAGACCGGTCTTTTTATTGACGACCCCGGCGGCATGACCCAGCAGGCAGCCTCGTCGCAGCAGCCACTGAATATAGCGGTTGTTGATGAAATTGACCACTTGATTGCTGTTTTCCGTGCATAATCCGGCCGCCATATGTATATCGCCGCCGAATAAAAAGACCATACCCGTTAACCGCTTTCGGACAATCCGCCCATCGGGTAAATCAATGAATTCTTCTTTGATTTTGGTTTTACCGGGATCGGGTTGCTTGATGGTAAACTCCATCCCGAATCGGGGTGGTTCGGCTTCGAGGGCGATGATCTCTATATCCGGTCGGCGGCCATCACAGGTAAATGATCCGAAATAGTCCTTCAGGTCGGAAATCAAGAGATGCGAATTTGAATTCACGCGTATTCCACAGCCGCCGAATTGCAGATCGAGCGTGTAGTCTATCGAAAACTGCCGGGCAAGGGCGCCGGTAATACTGACAATGCTTGCTTCGAGTTGAGTCATGATTTGATCGATCCCGAGTAGGCCTTTTCGATAGATTCCACGACGTAATCAACATACGCCTCTGCCGCATCGATACCGCAGGCATCGAGCAAACCGTGAAATCCGCCGAAGGCCGATACTTCAAATACCATTGGTCCATCGGGTGTCTCAGCGACATCGACACTGGTGAAATCGAGGCCGAACAGGCGCTGAGCCCGATCAGCCAAATCGATTAACTCCTGCGACGGCTCATAGGGTGCATATTTTCCCCCGGAGTGAGTCGTCGTATTCCACGACTGCCGGCTGCCGACCCGGGCATAAGTCCCCAGATATTTTCCGCCAAGGAAAGTCATACCGAGATCATGGCCGGGGAGAGGAATCATCTTCTGCATATAAATCAATGGATTGCCACTGGTCTTGAATTCTTTCAACTGGGTCCGGGCTGCTGTGCCGGCTTCGACGACCACCATCCCGCGGGCTTTAGACGAATAAATCGGCTTCAACACAGCTCGTTGATATCTCTCCAGCGCGACCAGCGCTTTATCGATATCTTCGGTGATCGTGGTCGGCGGCATCGGAATGTCACCGGCGCGCAGCGTGGTTGTGTTGCTCAGCCGGTCGATCGCCTGCAGCATCGGCCCCGGCCGGGAAAAAATACGGATTCCCTTGTTTTCCAGAAAACGCAGAATCTCCAGCCGCTCAACCAGGTCGGCGCTGTAATGCAAGCCGATCTTCTTGACAATGATTGCATCCAACTCGGCCAGGTTGTGATCCTCGAATCGCAGCGCACCCGATTCCAGATCCAGCGTCACTCGATCCATCTCAACCAGCAGGCGGAAGCCGGTTTTGTCGGCAACCGCAGCGGCCAGCCGCCGGGATGACCAGCCGTCGGCGATGCCCACAACGGCGATTTTTGGTGATGACATGATTTCTCAGTTGCCCCTTCTCAATCCATGAGGTGTCAGGTTGTCATTGCTTCCCGGGGAATTTTGAATTTGTCCCAGGAGGTACCCTCGTGTGCCATCAATTTTTCGAGCAGAAACGCCGCGCGCAAGTACATCGCTTTGGCGAATTCGGTACTCAATTCAAACCGCGTCGAACTGGCGAAATTCCGAATCAGGCCCAGGGTCAATCGGGCGTCATAGGTGTGATCGTTATGCTTGTCCGCAAAGCGCTTGCCGAATTCGTAGAAGTCGGCAATGACCCTGTCGATACGCGACCGCAGGCGGCTGTCGGATACCGGCAGCCGGTAATTCGAAATTAAGAAAACCGAGATATCCTGCACATAATCGGTATCGCGCGACCGATGCAGGTCAATAAAATGCACCTGTAAATCATTCTGACTGATAATGATATTATCAACATTGAGATCACCGTGAATGTAAACCGAAAACGGCGCCGAGAGCTTTTGATCGAGCGATAACCCCGCCCGCAGCAAATCCACGAACGACGGCATCGTCAGCGAACCGATTTGATCACCGGGAAATTCATAATCGGGGTGGACCTTGTGAACATCGCGAATGCGATCCAACAATTGCGAGATATACCTGGCATTGATTTCGCCGGGTTTCATCGTCTGCGTCCAGACCCGTTCCAGAGTTTCGGTCAGGGCTGCCTGGGATGACAGCAGATTAGCGTCATCTTCCTCGAACAGGATGTCCTTGAACGTGGAGCCGGAAAAATACTCCAGCAGCACAGAACCGTTGTCACCATGTTCCTGATAACTGAAAATCTTCGGCGCCAGCGTGGGATCAATAGTCTGCCACCGTTCGATACTTTTCTTTTCCTCCTGCAGCTTTTTTAACCGGCCTTCTTTGAATATCGCATTCGTTGCCGGCTTGCCGTCGATTCGCTGATTCTGAATACGGGCGATACGGCACCCCGACCGCGTTTCCCAGATCGATTGGAAACTGAGTGATTCCAGATCCGTACCCATATCGGCATCGTGCAGTGTTTCTTCCAGGGCTTTGACCTGATGAATTTTCAGCTTTTCACCCATCGCCGAGGATATAATCGCCTCGCCGATGTTCAACAGGCTGTCGCCGATCCGTTCGAGGTACCGGAAAATAAATATCGCCGTCAGCAAATCCTCGATATCCTTGCCCTTGCGAAGCTGATCCAAAATATCCTTGAACGCATCCGCATACAACGTATCGATGATATATTCAGCGCGGCATATCTGCAGACCCATCTGGATGTTGCGGGTGATGGCCGCGTCGTACACCTTGTCCAGCGGTTCAAGAATCTGGTCGAAAAACGGCAAGACATCATACTGGAGCATGAACTGGGGCTTGTGCAGGTACTGCGTCTGCCGGACTACATTGACAGCGAAATCGGCGATGCGCTCCAGATTGGAGGTGATAACCACGCCCGCCTTGATCAAGTCGATGGTCGATTTGTCTAATTCGGCATTGCCCAGAATATGAGTGAATGACTTTGTCTCGATAACGCCCTTGAGGTTGTCGATGTAATCATCGCGAGCAACAAAATGCTCGATCGACACGCTGTCGGGATCTTTGAGAACCCGTAATGCGTCCTGCAACTGCGATTTGACTTCAAGAATCAAAAAACGCAGGTTTTCCTGGATGTCCTTGCGAAACGGCACGGTAATAAGATGGTATCCGTTATAGTTCGATTGTCAATGGCGTCGTTTCAATTTCTTCCGGCTCTTCTTTGGGCTTCCAGCTGATCTTCAGCGACAATTTCATCCGATCGTCTTTTTTCCGCGCTTTCAGCGTCAGCTTCAACAACCCGTTGGGCTCCATGACAATCTTGTTGCCATTGCCGTTGCTCAATACAAGATGACCGCTCTGAAGGCCGTCACTGATGGCATTGAGATACTTGACGATCGTCTGGCAATCCTGCAGAGATTCGTGCCTGAATTCGTTTTTCGGGGTCGCCATACTATCTCCCACATTGATGCGTTACCCGTCGAGACGGGCCGAGTATTCGGTTATTGTCCGCCGCCGATCGACACCGGCCCGGACAAGTGCTTTCCTGATCGAGGGGTCATCCCAGACCGGCTGGACGCCGATCTCACGGCGGACCTTCTCCGGATCCTGGAATTTCGGGTCCTTGACTTTCTCGCCCATATGGCAATCATCACCCATCATGATCAACAGCGGGCGCGATTGCCGATCGCGATTCTGGTTTTCACGATTGACCACTGTGATGAGAAATTCGGTATATTCGCGCGATTGCGGATTCCAGACTTCATATCCATCAACGTCATATCCGGCCAGCAGAATCGGCCAGAACTGCTCCGGATGCGGAATCACAATCCCGCCTCCAAGCCCGCGTACTTCTTCGATGATTTCTTCGGTCTCATAAAAATGAGTATGGGAGAAATATCGCTTCACGATCTGTTTAACTGCCTGCAGAAAAACCTGTGCCCGATGCACCGTGTGCTCATCACAGACATCGACAAATGTTTCGAAATAATTCCGCAGCAGCTTATTCCGCAGCATTTCCAATGGTGTTTCCGAGTAATACTTGTCGATCAACTGCTTGATCTTGCGCGTTCCGGTCTGAACAAAAGCGATCAGATCGGCATCCGCTCCGGTCCTGGCGGCGGCTTCTTTGCGTCGATCCTCGTATTTCGGTTCGAGCAGGGTATCGATAAATTCATACAACTGACTGGTCCGGTACTTGAAGGTATGCGCCAGCATGCTCTTGAAGACATCGGCCTGTTCCAGCCGTGACGATTCAAAATGAGTCAGAAGCTGTACTTTCCGGTTGAAGCCACGGGAATAGCAATCTATTTCCACGCCGGAATACGTGCCGACACTGTCGATGCGGTTGTGATTGGTCGGAACAATCAACTCCAGGTCGCTGTTGGGGAATGTCTTACGCACCCGCTCCAGAATCAGGTCCATTGGTATAAATTCCGGATGCCAGTGCAGCGCCAGGACACTGTCCTGCCGGTAACAGACCTGTTCCGGCTCACTGATCCGCCTCTTCTGCTCTCCTGATAATTCCGTCGTGACCAGACTGAAATACAGCTTTATATCAGCTTCAGTGATCTCTTCGGAAATTTTACAGGGCGGTGAAGAGTCAATAGTCGATTTTATGACTAAATTCTTTGCTTTCATGTTTTACTCACTATAAGTTAGTTTAAACATACACGTTAACCGTTTGATTGTCAACGCCGTAATACAAGGAACATGCTCAATGGAGCGAGAGTTTCTGTGATATATCGGTTTTTGACCGCCACTCCGACAGGTTGAGAAATGCGTAGATGACAGCCGGTGATGAATTTATTTGGGGCGTAGCCACTTCGGCCTTCCAGATCGAGGGCCAGTTGCACAACGACATGACCCGCTGGGAACGGCAGGGCGGTTTCAAAATCGACGATCGCAATCCCATCATCGGCCTTGCCGCCGATCACTGGCGCCGCTGGCGTGAGGATTTCGAACTCCTCAATGCCCTGGCTGTCAACAGCTACCGGTTTTCCCTGGAGTGGTCGCGTATCGAGCCCTCACCGGGACGATTCGACCATAATGTCCTTGAAAAATACCGCCGGATGATCGCCCGCCTGCTCCAGATGGATATTGTCCCGATGGTCACCCTGCACCATTTCACCCATCCCCGCTGGTTTCATGATATCGCTCCCTGGACTTCTCCTGAATCAGTCGATCGGTTTATGGCCTATGTCGAACTCGTTACCGAACACATCCTCCAACCGGTGCCGTTGATTATCACCTTCAATGAACCGCTGGTCTGGCTGCTGGCCGGTTATGCCGACGGGCGCTTTCCACCGGGACATAAAAATCTCGACGAGGTTATGCGGGGCCTCTATAACATGCTCACGGCCCATCGCCGAGCCTATGACCACATCAAGGACAAATTCCCCGATAAACAAATCGGGATGGCCAATAACTTTATGGTATTCAAACGAGCAAGGAAAAACCATCCGGTCGACAGCGAACTCCGTCGGCGCATTCACTTTTTCTATAACCTGATGATCCCTGAGGCCTTTGGCACCAATCGCCTGCATTATTTTTTCCCGTTTCTCCTGGCCTACGACAAAAAGATAGATCTCGATGACCGGATCGATTTCTGGGGTATCAACTATTATGCCCGCCTTCACGTTCAGTTTCGCCTTGATTTCGGGCGGCCCTTTGATCTCCTTTTTCTGCATCGCTCCGAAGAGGGCAAATCCGATCTCGGTTGGGAAATCTACCCCAAAGGCCTGCGCCGCGTCTGCCGCTGGCTGAGGCCGACCGGCAAGCCGTTGTATGTTACCGAAAATGGCGTCGCGGCCCAAGATGATGCCACCCGGGTCGCTTTTTTGGAAGCCCACCTGCGGGAACTGGAATTTGCCCTGCTCGAGGGCTACCCGCTTAAGGGTTACTATCACTGGACGTTGCTGGATAACTATGAATGGCTCTACGGCAAATCCGCCCGCTTTGGACTGGTTGAAGTCAACTATGAGGATAAACTGAAACGAACTATGAAACCGAGCGGAGCCTATTACCGTGATTATATCCTGAAATCCAATATCGACGCCGCCCTCGAGGCAAGGAGGACATAAACTCCTTGCTAAAGGGACTGTCGCGGGCGTACTTTAGGTAAGACGATCAGGTACCGGATGTAATCATGCTGCTTATTGACTATATTGCACTTATTGCCATAGGCATCGGGATGTGGTATACCCTGACCGGGGTATCGCTTCTGGCTTATGAGCGATTGCGGGCGAGAAAACCGATTCATCCGAAATCCCTGCCGCCCATCTCAATCCTGAAGCCGCTCAAGGGTGTCGATGATGACCTTGAGGGCAATTTGAGAACTTTCTTCACCATTGATTACCCCGTCTATGAAATCATCTTTGCCATAAATGATCTCGATGATCCCGCTATCGCTATCGTCAAATCGCTCCGGAATCAATACCCCGAAATTCCGACGCGCCTGGTTGTTGATGAACACCGTGAGGGGCTCAATCCCAAGGTTAATAATCTGGTCAACGGCTGCCGACAGGCTCGGCATGATTATTTTGTCATAAGCGACAGCAATGTCCGGGTTCGTCCCGATTACCTGCGTCATCTCATCGCCCGCTTGCAAAAACCGAATGTCGGCCTGGTGACCTCAACTGTCCGCGGCGGCGGCGCCGAATCGCTGGGTGCTGTCCTGGAAAATCTGCATCTCAATACCTATATCACCGAGGCTGTCTTTGTCGTCAATCGCGTCTTTCGCGTCCCGGTCACGATCGGCAAGTCAATGTGCTTCAAACGGGAAACACTTGAACATCTGGGCGGTTTCGAGGCTTTTGTCAATTACCTGTTCGAGGATGCCCTGATCGGCAAAGGTATCAAAAAGCTCGGCCTCAAAATTAGTACCTCGAATTACTGGGTCGACAATATCAACCGGACCTGGGAAGTGCATCGCTTTTTCAATCGTCACCTTCGCTGGGCCACCATGCGCCGGCACCTGAATATTTTTCACTACTGCACCGAAATCCTCGGCAACCCGATTGTCCTGTCGCTTTTGTATCTGGCCTGGCGGCGGGATCATTTCGCGCTCTCGATCTTCGTCGCTGTTTTGCTTATTAAAGTGGCCGCCGATACCATCGCGGCAGAACTACTGAAATCTGATCTAAAATGGCGCCAGTATCTCTGGATCCCTTTTAAAGAAATCCTGATGGGCATCCTCTGGGTATTACCGTTTTTTATTCATACCGTCACGTGGCGCGGCAATAAATTTGTCATTGGGAAGAATACGGAATTGATACCTCATGAAGACGGCGTCCCGGACGCCGACTGGAAATCCTCCTGACCCTCCCGAACGGCCCGTCGGGCTACATCCATCGCCCTAAATCTCAAACGATGATCTGGAATCGGCCAAGTCCCTACGAATCCCCAGCCAGAGAATCTCATGCGCCGCCATCATGGTCTCGGCGGCCTCACAGAAGCGGTCACGCTTCTCCCGTGAATCATTGATGGCATACGCAATCACAGGTCGCCAGGCCGAGAGGATTTCTACGGGTTGAGCCTGTCCGGAAAAGTCCAGGCAGGCGGCAAACGATGGTATCCCGGAGATGGCTCGTGCCGACTGCCCGCGGAGCAGTCGTACGGCTACGGCAGCGTTGATCATCTCGCGGCCGCAGCAAAATGCTCCGGCCAGAGCCGGCAGGTCCTCATCGGCAATAAAATCCCAGGTCGTCAGGATGTATTCAGAGACTGTCTCCGGCAACCCGATTTCCTCCAGACTGAATGCAATATCGCCGGTGGTCGAAACCTCGGCCAGAAAACGATTCAATTCGGCCGATGATCCGCCTGCTTCGATCAATGCCTCACGGGCCAGGGAGAAGACGCTGCCGCGCAAGATGCCATCGCTGACGACAGCCTCTGCCGCGTGCAGCCGACGGGCTACCAGCCAGGCCGTTTCCGGCCGAATCGGCGGCAGCCAGGGAAGATCGGGATTATGCAGATAATTCCGCAGCGCCGCCAGAAGCGACATATAATCCCAGGCGGTATAGACCCAATGATTGAGAAAAAGACGCAGATCCGCTGCCGACCCCAACTCATCCAACAGGGGATGAGTCATAATCTCATCAAGCCGATCAATCAGGCGGGATGTCCATTCCCAGGTATTCTCGGAAATCATGGTGCCGTCAAGATACCAAAGCGCCCAGGCAGCGTCATCTAAAATCAGTACCTTTGATAATTTACCCGTTACCGGAGACGATCCAGCGTTTCTCGGAAGTCCCTTAAATCAGAAACATGAATGAGTTTTGCCTCACGAATAGCCTCGATATACGCTCCGGCGGCGCGCCCACCGATAATGACTTTGCAGAAAGTACCAATCATCTGCCCCAGTTTTTTTATCTCAAGCGGCAATTGCGGATCATCCGGAGGATAGATGATACTCAATGCCACCGCCCGGGCATTAGACTGACGCGCGGCATTGACAATATCCTCAACCGGCATATTAGGCCCCAGATAATTTACCCGCCAGCCACTCGTCGCCGCCGATACCGCCGCCATGAGTGATCCGAATTCATGCAGCTGCCCCGAGGGTGTTGTTGATAGAAGCAGAGGGGCAGTATCATGCTGATTGGTTAAATCAACCATGCTGCCCAGCACGAGACGAATCACCGACGAAGCCAGATGTTCATGCACCACCTTAATTCTGCCATCATACCACATTTGACCGATTTCCACCAGAAGCGGTTGAATCAGCTCTTCCAGAAGGCGGTGCCGGCCAAGCTCAGTCGAGGCCTGCAACAGGGCTGTCTGAAAACGGGCCGAATCGAAATCAATGATGGCATTCAAGCATCGCTGCTTAAACTCTCCGGCCGACAATGAGATCGCCGCCGTGTATTGACCATCGGTATTCGCCTCGGTCCGCTCACTGACCAGCCGCTGCAGGGACTCGTCGGACAAACGAGCGATCTGACTGATACTCTCGCCGGATTCCGTGGCAAGCCGGAGTAGCCGGAGACGACGAATATCTTCATCAGAGTAAAGGCGCCGGTTGGTATCAGTACGGATCGGCTCGATGGCATTGTACCGGCGTTCCCACATTCTGATAAGATGCGGTGATAATCCAGATTTCGACGCCGCCACCCGGATCGGATGAATTTGCATTGAGGCCACGCCATACTCCTTTTAATGTTTGTCTAAGTATCGTCTATTTTAGACAACGGAATTAAGACAAAAATGTTCACGAAAGTCGATGTTGTCAAGCTAAAAAACTGGAGAAAATTTATAATATGTTATGTGTCAACAGAATATATCCTTTTTTTGTTTATTGTTTCTAACTTAGACAAAATATAGATTTTTATTAAATTATCGGAACAATTCTTAGACAATTATGTTACAGCCCTTGAAAGCAGGAAAAAACAAACTACAAAAAAAGGAGTTAACAATGAAAAGTATCGATGTCATCGTTGCCGTACTGCTGGTTATCGGCGGTCTTAACTGGGGCCTGGTTGGTCTGTTCAATTTCGACTTAGTGGGCTCTTTGCTTGGTGATATGAGCGCGTTCAGCCGCATCATTTACACTGTTGTCGGTCTTAGCGCCCTCTATCAGGCATTTCAGTGGAAAGCCATTCAGCGCCGCTGGGGTCTGGCTCTGGCCGGTAATAACTAAACCGTAAACTGTGGATTTTTACACAAAGGATGTTCGCAATGAAAGCTAACAAACTACTTTCGACTCTGGGACTGGCCGCACTGCTACTGATCGCGGTTGTCGGCTGCAGTGATGATGATGACAACGGCGTCAATGCCACCTCGCAGACGGCCCGTGTGTTTATCACCCATGCTTCGCCTGACGCCCCCGGCGTTGACATATTTGTCGATAACGCCCCGGTGGCGGCGGTCAATGATCTTAAATTTCCCAATGCCACCGGTTATGTCGAACTCCCGGCTGGCAGCCGCAATATCAAGCTTGCCGTGACTAATCAGGGCATCGGTAATGCCGTCCTCGATCAGACTCTGGCGTTGACGGCTAACACCGATTATACGGTATTCGCCGTGGACTCGGTCTCCCGGCTCGACCTGCTGGTGTTGGTCGATGATTTGACTGCGCCAGCGGCGGGCAAGGCGCATGTTCGCTTTGTCCACCTGTCGCCGAATGCACCGGAAGTCGATGTGGTTGTCACTGGCGGCCCGGACCTTTTCACTAACCGCGCCTTCAAGACAGCCACCGCCTTTACTCCGGTGGATGCCGGAACCTATAACCTTGAAGTGCAACTGTCTTCCAATGGCACGGTCGTTTTACCCCTGCCCAATATTACCTTGCAGGATGGTAAAATCTATACGGTCTTTGCCAAGGGATTTGCCGGCGGCACGGGTAATCAGGCACTTGGAGCTGAAATAATCGTGAACAACTAAAAACAACAATGTAATCTGTATCTGCTGACCATGAACATACGTTGCTCGTAAAGCCCTTGCTTCACTGCGAGCACATCCGGACAGGCGCGACTTCGGTGGCGCCTGTCTTTTTTCAGGCAGACCCCTGGGTGTAAACTTCTCAATCACTGTTAAACCGCGGCTCCGGCTGTTACCCGGCATGGTTTCTTCACTGTATTGCCGGCTCTGCGATCTCAATTATTTTCAAGAAAAGTACGGGACGCACTTGGTTTCGCGCATCATTCCTGCTATATATGTATGTGAGACGGAAGCACATCCCGCCACTACTGCGGCTAACTGCCGTTGGGGAGTAACCGCACGTGTCTGACAACAAATGGGATGATTTGGAAATACTTGTTGAAGCCCTGCGCCGCTATGATCAGTATGCCTGGCGGTACCTGGTGGATTCTATCTTGTGGCCCCGGATTCGTACCATGTGTCGGTATCATCGCCTGACTTTCGACGAAACTATCGATATCCTTGGCAGCTCCAATTACGATTTGTTGAATAAAATTCATGATGTCAAAGAATCGAAAAAGCTGACGGCGTATATTGCCCGTATGGTCAAGAACAAAATTATCGATTTCAAGACCGCCGCCAGACGGCAACAACCGCTGGATACCGATCTTCTTGAGATTATTCAGGACAATCAGAGTGGGGATTTCGCCCTGGTTATAGAAACCGAGCAAATGATTCGAATTGTTTTGGATGAAATTATGGAACTGCGGCCGTTGTATAAAGATATTCTGTTGCTCAAATATTTCTATATTGATGAGCCCTCCTATGAGCAAATTGCTCAACGGCTTAGCATCCCGACGTCGTCGGTGGGTCCGTATCTGCAACGGGCGATAAACGAGCTTAAGACCAAATTGCGTCTTCGCGATCTCAAATAATCGTATTTTTTGCTCCGAATGGAAGACGTATTGGTAGGAAACATTATGGATAGTGACAAAAGACAGGATAAGAAATTACTGGATTTGCTGAAAAGCCTCCTGCCGAAAGATCGATACCGGCAGATCGAAAAAGCCTACCAGAAGGCTCCGGCTCTTTTCGATTTTTCCGGAGCAATCGAACGAATCCGTCAGGCAGGAGGGCAGCCATTTGCCGATGCCGCCGCCGAGGCGCTTTGCATGCGGCAACTCAAAGAATATATGGATTCGCGGAAGCCGAAGCATCCGGCCATCGGGGTAGTGCTCTTTGACTCTCTCCTTATGCCGTTACCCCAGGGTGTGCGACCCGCGACTGTAGATACGCGCCGGTTGAAATACCAATTGCCCGAGGGCGTACTTGAAATGTCGCTTTACCCGGTTACGACTGAATATTACGAAATGATCGGGCAGCTCAGAAAGATTTCACCGGAAACTGTACCTCAGGTAACTCTTCACTACGGCCAGAAAAAAATCCGAACCGAAGCCAATGACGTCAATCTTTTTCATTTTCCCCGGATACCCGCCGGGGCTTGCCGGCTCGAAATTAAAAGCGGTAAAACCACTCTGGCCAGAATTTCGCTTGAGATCTAATGCAACGCTCAGACCTGCGTCATCTAACGTCCAGTGCTGCTGTCGCGGCTTTCATCCGGGAAAACTATAATAACGACGATCGCGCGTTTGTCGATGACTACAGCGCGCTGATTAACTTCCATCTCAAATCGAGCATGAAAGAAGTAACGCGGCTGGTCCGGTTTTTCGGAACCATACTTCGCTGGCTGCCTGCCCGGCACCGTCCCCGCTATATCGCGATGAAAGCCAGAACCGCCCTTTACAGCCACGAGTTCACCGAAGCTCTTCGATTGTATCATCAGGCTGAACAGGGGATGCTGGCCAACCGTGATTATCTCGGTGCGGCACGAATACGGTCGGCGCTTCTGGCAACATATAACTTCGTCGGGCAGCACGACAGGGCACTGGCTATCGGCCGCAAAGCGATTCGTTATTTCAAACGAACCAGACGATGGAAATCACTGGCCCATGTCTACACGAACGTGGGCAATGTCTATAATCGAACCGATCGAAATCATCTGGCTCTCAGCTATTATCAAAAGGCGGAAATACTCTATGGTCCCGATGAATATGGGGAACTGGCCGATCTGCGTGGAAACTGTGGCAATATCTACGCTAATTTCAATCAACTTGACAAAGCCGAACAGGAATATCGCCAGGCCGCCACAATGCATCGTGCCCTGGGCCATGAAGCCGCCGCCCTGATCGCCGATTACTCAATCGCCTATATGTTATTTCTGCAGAACCGCCTGGGCGAATCACTGGCTGCATTTTATTCAATCTATGACGCGTCGCAGCGTATCGGCAACCGCAGCCTGCTGGCTACGACACAACTCGATCTGGCTGAAGTTCATATCAGTTTGAATCAACTGTCTTCGGCCATCACCGAAGGCGTGCTTTGTATCGGTCTTTCACGTCGATTAAAACTACGGTATGAGCAGGGCAAGGCGAGTTATTTTGTCGCCGAAGCCTATCGCCGGCTGGGTGATTATACTCTGGCCCGGACTTACCTGAAACGCGCCCAAAAACTCTTTGAGAAGGAAGCTAATCATCTCTGGTTGGGTATGGTTCGACTCGCCCGAATCCGGTTGATGCTGGATTCGAAACGGGGCAATCATGCCTATGAATCCGCCCGCTCGGCCCAACAGCTCCTGAAGAAAAGCGGCGACGAGCGGCGCATGCTCGATGGTGAGCTGGTATGTATCGAATCTCTCATAAACGATCATGCCTACGACGATGCCCTGAAGCTGGCCCGCCGCATACTCAGGAAAAACCTGTGTCGCCAACAACACCATGCGGCGTACAGGCTCATGGCCCGTTGTTATCTGGCCAAGGGCGACGTCCTCAAGGCGCTGGCCAGCGCCCGCAAGGGGATTTCCATGGTCGAATCGGCACTGGCCGGTTTGAGTACCGATGAAACCCGCTTCTTCTTCGCACTCGATAAACTCGATATTTACCTGATTGCGATTCACTGCCTGTTAAAACTTAATCGTACCGAAGAGGGCTTTGTCCAGCATTCGCGAGCCCTGAGTGCGATCAATCAGCGGATTATCCCGGCCGCAACCCTTCGCCGCGAAATCCCGCCCGATCTTTTGCAAAAACGGGATCAACTCCGCAGCGAGTTGAAGAAAATGCAATTTAAGCCAGATAACCGGCAGCGTGGCAGTGGCCATGAACAGTCATATTTTGCCGTCGAAAACCGCTTGCTGGTTAACGAGCGCAAAATCCGCGCCACCCTGAAAGACTCCCGGAGTAATCTCCACGAGGACTTTCAGCACCAACGAGTGAGGGAGATGCTTAATCGTGGCGAATGCCTGGTCAGCTTTGTCAGTCTGGATACAACCATCGGAGCCTTCGTGGCAACGGCCTCCCGGATTCAGTTTCTTCCCTTGCCGGTCAGCCATAGTGACCTCTACTGCGCTGTACGAGAATTCCATTATCTGTGTGAAACGGAAATCCACTCACCATCCGGTGAAACAACCGGCGATAGAATTCCAGATCATTATCTTGAGCGGTTTCGCCAGTGGTTATTGGATCCGTTGCCGATCCCGCAGGAAATCACTTCTATTATTCTGTTGATCGATAATATCTTTGCCCAGATTCCTTATGCCGCTGTCTTCAGCTCAAGTCATACCAGCCTTTCCGGCAGACAATGGCGCATTATTGTCAATCCTGCTGATCTTGTAAAAAGGAACCGAACCGCCCGGCCGGCAGCCAACCGCCGCAGCGCCATTTTCGCCGCAGAAGAAGATCATTTGCCCTTTGTGGGTCTTGAAAAAGATGTTATCAGCAGATATTTCCCGAAAGCCCGCACCTATAGCAGATCGCGCGCAACCGTGACGGCGCTTAAAAAGGAGTTTGCGGCCGCCTCGGGATTCATTCATATCGCGACACATGCCTCGCGATCATCTGAAAATCCACTTTTCTCACGACTTTTACTCCACGATGGACCCTTTTTTCCCTTCGACCTCTATGAAATCGGGATTAGGGCGCAACTGGTCACCCTTTCCGGGTGCCAGACCGCCGCTCCCGGTATTTATTATGGCAATTCTTTCAGCCTCGGTAAGGCGTTTTATCAGGGAGGGGCCCGATTTGTCCTCGCCTCCCTCTGGTCGGTCTCCGATAGAATTAGTATGGCGTTCATGGCGTCATTCTATTCTGCTCTGGCCGACCGCAATGATGTCTTCGATGCCTACGAATTCGCCATTCAAAAAACGAAATCAATACATGGTCATCCAGCCTACTGGAGTCCATTCGTATTGATCGGCATGTAATCTACAGATCGGGATGGGCTTATGAAATTATTGCGAATTTCTATTCTCTGCCTTTGCAGTTTGCTTCTGCTGGGGGCTTCACCGCATAATGAGCACAAACGTGAAATATCACGGGATGGATCCCGGATGGTCGGCGAAATTATTGTTAAATTGAAAAAGGGAAAAAAAGACAGGGCAAGTCTTTATACTGCAGACACGAAAATAATCGGGCGAATGGCGCGTCGAAATATCCTGTTGACCCGCATTCCTGATCGAGTGCCGATGGATAAGGCACTGGACGGCTTGCGGCTGCGTCGAGATGTTGAGTTCGCAGAACCGAACTTTGTTGTTGAACTGATAGATATTGATCAACAACAATACGTCAAACCGGATGAAAACCTTCCGCCCCTCATCGACGAGGTCAGCCCTCCCGGCTATTTTGGCCAGGGAGTAATTTATGCGATGGGTTTTGACTCTGCCCATACATATTCTCAGGGCGATGGTGTGATCGTGGCGATAATTGACAATGGTCTCGATTTTGAGCATCCGTTGTTTGATTCCTGTCTGACCGACAGCGGCTATGACTTCTATGATGACGACGATGATGTCAGTGAAGATACCGGAACGGCTTATGGTCATGGCACTTTCGTCTCCGGACTCATCGTTCTCAGCGCGCCTCAGGTTATGCTCCTGCCGATTAAGGCGTTTGACGGCGATGGTGTTGGAACGAGCTTCGCTATTTCCTCAGCTATCGAATACGCCATTGACCACGGCGCCGATGTCATCAATATGAGCTTCTCCACTACTAATGACATTCAGATCATAAAAGAAGCGATTCAAGAGGCCGTTGATTCCGGCCTCGCCCTGGTGGCGTCGGCCGGAAATTCATCTTCATCGGTAACCCGTTATCCGGCCGGGTACAGCCATGTGATCGGAGTATCGGCCATCGATACCCTGGATTATCTGGCCGATTTTTCCAACTATGGTGCCTATGTCGATGTTTGTGCACCGGGTGTGAATCTATACAGTTCACTGGCCGGGTATTACGATTGGGGTACCTGGAGTGGAACCTCGTTTTCGACGGCCTTCGGCAGCGCCGCCTGCGCTTTGATACGCGAGTTAAATCCCTACCTGAGTTCAGGAGAATTCTCGACTCATTTTCGGCGAACCGCGGATACATCATTTACATGGGGAAGTATCTTACCGCCGGATACGCTGTATTCTTATGGTCAACTCAACGCCAAAGACCTGATTTATTCCATAGTTGCCCCCGCACCAGGATATTGCGGCGATGTGGACAGAAACGGCGTCATTAACGCTGTCGATGCATCCATTATTAACCAGTTTATTAACTATGGCACGCCTATTCCATATCCCCAGGCGGCTGATTGCAATTGCGACAGCGATATTACCTCTGATGATGCGACGGTCATTACCAATTATATTTTCCACAGCGGACCGACACCGGGATGTTATCGATAGTGAGCGCCGACTTCATCCACCCGGGACCGGTGGAAATTCACTGCCGGTCCCGGAATCTCACAGGTTTTTTCTAAAAACTTGTATTTTTTGATCCGCCAGCAGGACTAATAGATGTATGCCATGAATGTGGCATTCTTCCGTCTCTAAAACGCAGTAGTGGAGGGCGGGGCGTCAGCCCTGCCCTTTTTTAACATATCTTCATTATAGTCAAAACAGCTGACCCCGCCAAGTGTCTCTCACTAAAGCATCCTTCACTATAGCACTTTGCCTTTTATTTTCATATATTGTGAGACACATATCCATGAGCAGGGATCGGCGGAAGAGTTCATATGACGGATATTCCAGTAGATGTTACCGGTGGCCGGCAAATCTCACAATTTGAAGTGGTTTTGCCGCCGATGACCAATCAGTTTGGTAATCTGTTTGGAGGCATTGCCTTACAGTGGATGGACCGTGCCGCATGGATCTGCGCCACGCGTTTTGTTCGCCGGACTATGGTGACTATCGCATCTGACCGTACTATTTTTAAACACCCGGTTCGTCAGGGTGATCTGGTCGAACTCTGTGCCCGTATTGCCAAAATCGGCCGTACCTCGGTCACTGTTGATGTGACCCTGTATTCGGAAAATCCCATCACCGGCCATCGCCAGTTGGCCACCCGTAGCGAATTCAAGATGGTCGCTATCGATACGAAGGGAAGACCCACTCCGGTCGCAAAGGCCGATCAGTGATTCCTTCCCGAACTGGTGTAGAATCCTGATAATATCATCCGTCCGGCATCGTATCACCCTGCAAACGTCACAGGAGGATGGTATCCCATGCCGCGTGTTGTAACCATGATTGCCAGCGCTACTGAAATTGTCTGCGCCCTCGGCGCTTCAAAAATGCTCGTCGGACGATCCCATGAATGCGATTACCCGCCGGAAATAATATCTTTGCCGATCACGACTCAACCATCTATCAAGACCGAAGGCACCAGCTCCGAGATCGATAATCGCATCAAGCATGCTCTCCGCAACGCCCTCAGCGTCTATACGGTAATCCCGGGGAAACTTGCCAAACTGCACCCCGATATCATCATAACACAAACCCAGTGCGAGGTTTGTGCCGTCAGTCTCGATGATGTCAAACGCGCTTTGCTGACGGAGACCAGCGTCGCCGCCGAGATCAACTCGCTTCACCCCGACTGTCTCGATGATCTCTGGCAGGATATCCAGCGGGTTGCCGATGCTCTGGATATTTCCGGGCAGGGACAGCATCTGGTCGCCGCTTTGCAGGACAGGATGAACAGTGTTTCGCAGGCGGCAAAACAGATAGTATCGCACCCGCGTGTTGCGGCAATCGAATGGATCGAGCCACTGATGGCAGCCGGAAACTGGATGCCGGAACTGATCGAATGTGCCGGCGGGGTAAATCTGTTCGGCGCGGCCGGAAAACATGCGCCGGTGATGTCATTTGAAGATCTGGCCAACGACGATCCTGATATACTATTGATTTTGCCGTGCGGATGGGATATCGCCAGGGCCCGTTCCGAAATGGCCGCGCTCACCGAATGCCCCCAATGGCCGCACCTTGCGGCGGTGAAAGCTGATCGGGTTTTCTTACTCGATGGCAATCAGTATTTTAACCGTCCCGGGCCGCGACTGGCTGAATCGCTTGAAATTCTCTATGAAATATTCTCCGGTGACTATAACCTCTATGATCATCGGGGAGTCGGGTGGGAAAAATACTAATTTCTCATCTTATTCTATTTTTTCTGTATTTTCCCAGGCTGTAACCAGACAGATACAGTAGGTGGCTATGGCGCTAAAGTCCTGTCACGCGTAAAAAACGCTAAGGGCAATTATCATAAAACGCTGTTTCGGGGGGCGTCCAGGTCACAGTATCACGTGTACCTCAAAGCCATTCTTTTGCGTAATGACACCTGAGAATGGGAACAACACCAGTCCCGGCGGGAATAGCACGGTCTTGTCGGGACTTTTTTTATGGGGTACAAACTGCTTACACACATCCTCCCGATACTCATAACGTTAAGAAGTCAATCCAGTTGTCCGATAACAAGATGACAAGGATGGCTGCGATGGTTGAAAATGCTATACTCTATGGCGAGGTTTTGCCCGGGACTGCCCGCCGTCAAATTGAACAGGACTACCCCGACATATACCATCAGATCATCTGGCAGGATATTCCCCGTGTTTTCGAAACTCGCGATGGCTTCTCATGGGTGTTTATCGATCTCGATGATCCCCGTTTTGCCCGCCCCGATTTCCTGTTATCTCTGGCTACCGCCGGAGAGAAGGTAAAACTGATTGGCAAAGTTGCCGCGGTCGCCGAAAAAGACCCCATCAGTCTGGCCCGAATGGGAATCTCAGAAATTCTCGATGCCAACCAATGCCTGAAAAAACTGCATGAATTTCTGGAAACACTCCAGGGGACATCATCGTCTGAGCCCAAACCCCGAACGTCATCGAAATACGATACCAATGCCCTGATCGGACGGTCACCGGTGGTCAACGATGTTCGCAAAACCCTGGCGCTACTGGCCGAAGTCGATTTTCCCAGCGCCCTGATTCTAGGAGAGACCGGCACCGGCAAGGGCTTGATTGCCAAAATTTTACATCACAGCGGCCGACGCCATGATCATAATCTGGTCGAGGTCAATTGCTCGGCAATACCCGATGCTCTCTTTGAATCTGAACTGTTTGGACATACTAAGGGCGCCTTTACCGGCGCCACCGGCGATAAAAAGGGTCTTTTCGAATATGCCGAACGGGGTACCCTGTTTCTCGATGAGGTCGGCAACCTGTCTTCCTCGGCTCAAGCCAAGTTGCTGAAGATAATTGAAGACAAACGGCTCCGGCGCGTCGGTGAGATTGAGGGCCGGATTATCAATGTTCGTGTCGTTGCCGCCACCAATCTGCATCTTCAGGAAGCCGTGGCCGGCGGCGGCTTTCGCGAGGATCTCTTCTATCGCCTTAACCTGCTGACTATAATCCTGCCGCCGCTCCGTGAACGGCTTGAGGATATCGATGAAATCGCCGAATATTATCTCGGCTTTTACAGCACCAATTACGGCAAACCGAAATTGCAATTATCCAATGATGCCCGCGAGATACTCCATCAGCATAATTGGCCCGGAAATGTCCGCGAATTATGCAACATAATCGAGCGTGCTGTCCTTTTGGCCAAAAAAGAGACAATTGATGCCGAAGATATCGCCTCGGCGCTGACCCGGGGGCGGATATCAGTTGCCGACCGGGAAAAAATAACCATCGAGATTCCGCCCCAGGGTATCTCCCTGGATGAGATTGAGCAACGCGTCGTCAAACAGGTTCTGGACTTTTGTGATTGGAATAAGTCCAGGGCCGCCGAGTTCTTACAGATATCACGACCGCGTCTGAGGCGGCTTTTGAAAATGGGCGGAGTGGATCGAAATCGACGCTCTAAGAAAAAAGCGGACTAAAATGTTCCACTCGTGGGTACTACCTATCTATTTGTCATTCAGCGCTTTAAGCATCATTGCCAATTTCTTGCCCGGTACGAATTGACCCGATTGAGTCGATAACGGGCACTATTCGAATGCCTCTGCACACTTTTAAGCAACTATCGTTCAATGAATTGCACGGAAGTCGCCATCGCGGCACCGGTTTTGCGCTTCTCCCTGGTGATATGAAAGCTCTGATTCGACAAACCAAGGGAGGAACCATGCAGAGTAAATCCTTTAATCGGGTGTCGAGCTTCGTGGCCGTGGTCTGTGGCGCTGCCCTGATGCTTCTGGCCGGTTGTTCCAACAAGGGGCTGGAACCCGATGCCGAACAACCGCAGGCAGTAGTCCTGTCACGTACCGCTCAGGCGGTCGAGGCCGCGCTATCGGGCGGCGCTCCGATGTATACCGAAGCGGTTATCAGTGCGAGAGAAGGAGGCGTCCTTGAACTTTTCGACGTTATCCTTGTAATCCCTCCCGGCGCGGTCGATAATGATACTGTGTTTTCGATTTCAATACCGGACCCGAATGTCTTTTTCAACGACTTCGGCACTGATGGCCTGGTCTTCAACATCCCGGTGACTGTTATTATGTCCTATCGTGATGCTGACCTGAGTGCGGTCGATGAATCAACTATCCGTGTTGCCTTTTACGACGAATACTACGACGAATATCAGGATGTACGCGGTACAGTTGATCATGTCAACAAGACGGTGACGGCCGAATTGCACCATTTCTCGGCCTATGCCCTGATTTCCGACCTGACCGGTGGCTTTAACCCCCCGTATTAATCATAACTGAAACCGGAGCCCAAACGAGCGAGAGATATGATGAATAACGTTCTCCCCAGACAGAAGCACGACGAGCTGATGCCCGGATTACGTGACGGCAGGGCGCTGCTCGGTCTGGCTCGAGACTGGCTGAAGCAGGGTAACCCGGTGGTCGCCGCTGAGCTGCTGGGTGTCGCGATCACCTCGGATGAAGCCGAACGCGATGTTTCCCTGCGAGCCTGTATTCTCAAAGAGACCGGCCGTGTCAAAGCCATGCAGTCTGACTGGGACAGCTCCGAGACGTTCTATCTCGAAGCCCAGCGCGTCTTCCTATCTATCGATGAGTTCCGGGGGGCGGCCGAGGCCGCTCGCAATCGCGCCAATATAAGCTTCCAGCAAGGGAAGTTTGATCAGGCGCAGACTCTCTGCGAGCAGGCCCTGGAATGGGCGACTGAAATTGCCGATTATGAACTGAGAGCCACAATATTAAACACCATGGGAGCTATCATGTCGGCAACCGGTGAACCTGCCGAAGCGGTCAAGGATTTTAAACTCTGCCTGGCCGATTTCCAGAGCGCCGGTAACCGTATCCGCCAGGGATACGTGCTTCTCAATATCGGGTTGGCTTTGGTCGAACTCAATGAATATGGAGAAGCAATCAATAACCTTAATCAGTCGCTGGCGATTGCCCTCGAGGAAAAAGACCTGTCGCTGGTCGAGATATGTTACCAGAACATCTCACGGTGTTACCTGGAACAGAAGGAAATGGATCTGGCCAAATCGGTCATCGACACCGCCCGCCGCATTTTGCCGGGCCTTAACTCGATTGCGCTTGAAAACGAGCTCAATCTTATTGACGCCCGTATTCTGATGGCGATGGGTAGTCTCGATGACGCCGAGGCCCTGCTTGTAGCCACCGGTGCCGCCACTGCCAAACACAGTCAGAAGGCATTGGCCGCCGACGTGCTGAGAGAACAGGGTAACCTGGCCAGGCTGCGCGGTCAGTTGCATCTGGCGATCAGCCGCTTCGACGCCGCTGCCGAACGGTACCGGCAGGTTGGAAACGAAAAGGGATTCAAGGAATGTATCGCTTCCCTGAATCAATTGCAACGAGGCTCACATGACTAAGAGACACCAGGATATACCCGGCGCCTCGGTACTGGATGCCCAGCTGGAGGCCCTGATGGCCCGGAACGCCGGCGATACCGATTGGACCGGCACTATTCAAAATCTGATGGCTCTGGCCAAAAAGGCCAATGAGGAATATGATTTTGACCGGGCGATCAAGTATCTCTGTACGGTCGAGGATATCTGGAACTCGCGCGGCCTGTCGGCATTTACCACTGACCTCCGGATTGATCTGCATCGTGAAAAGGGCCGCGCATTCACCTCGCGTGGTGACCATGAGCATGCAATCGCTGAATACCAGAAGACTCGAAATCAACTGATACCATTCATCGTCGGGATGCAGTTCATAGGTATGATCCCAGGGATAGTTGACTACCTCTTCCCCGGAATGGATGTTGGCCGACAGGTTAAATTCATGTTGCATCATGAATAACATCATGGCCTGATTAGCTGACAGAATGCCGGTGGTATCGTTACTGTCGCCACTGGCCGGATCAGGGAACTGCCGGTTCAGGTTGAGTGCATCTATATAAGGTCGTGTTGAATAGGCAACGGTGCTGTTCGTCCCAACATAGGTATAGTCGGGATTCGACAGCGGGTTGATCCATATCTCCAGGTCATCTACCAGTCGGTTTACCTCGACGTTCGACCCATAGTTTGTAAGTATAAAGTCGATCAGTCGCAAAGTCAGCACATAACCCACAAGTTCATCGCCGTGCATGGTGGCGGTATACAGGAAGGCCGGTTCATCT
>CAZGLR010000012.1:0-44443 GCA_964526635.1 uncultured Ignavibacteriales bacterium
AGGCTGCTTGGCATCAGCCGTCGCGTTATCTATAATAAATTGAAAAAGCATAATCTCGATGAATTGCAATACCGCAAGTGCGCAAGGCAATAAACCTCAGGGCACTCCTCTCGCGAACCGTAAACCGATTATCTCGCCTGTGCTTGTTTATTCCCCGGATTTCGATGCCGGCAGACCGAGAGTGTACCGCCTGTTCACATCACGTTTGAATCATTTCTGACAGCAGTTCGTTGTCATTGCCGGTTCTTCGACTCATATCCTTCGCAGACAACATCTTAGATCGTCGGCTCGGGCCGTTGGCATGCCATTTGTATGGTATATAATAAAGAGGAAAATGCGGCCTATGAACAAACTAAAAAGCAGACGGAAAAATCCAGCGAGGTTGATATGTCCAGCAATGGCATGGTCGTAGTTCTGGAGGGTCGGTATGGGCGTGACCTGGTTCATTTTCTGGCGCGGTGGGGGTATTCCATCATCGTCGTCGAAAATATGATCAAAGCTCTTCGTCGAATCGAGCGATATGATCCTGCCGCGGCCATTGTCAACGGCAATGAGACGGTTGATGCGCTTGAATTTGTACTCAATGTCAGAGAACTCAATCGCAGCGTCCCTATCATAATCGTGCGACCATCGATCGAAGAGGATATGCAGCGCATTCTTCGGGGAAGATCCGACGTGTATTTCATCTCTTCAACCGAAGAAGATTTTCACTCCGAAATGAGAGACCTCATCGAGAAGGCCAGCGCATAATCTCTCCCGCTGCTCGATGAGAGGTGCACCCCGCTTTTATATGGATACGACCGCCACAGAAGAAAGGAAGTCTGATCATGCAGGAAGTTGTCTGGCAGGACGGTAACAGCATAGAAATATCACTCTGGGATACACTGACTGTCGAAGAATTCAAGCAGGTGGTTCATCAGCTGGAATCACTTTGCACAGCCCATCCCAAAATTAACGTCATGATCGATGCCGGCGGGCTCGACGGCACTGAGAAGGGGATTATCTCAGAGCAGTACGACTTTTTCAAAAACTACAAGGATCATCTGGAACGGGTGGCAGTGGTGACCGATAACCGCTTTGAACAGTTTTTCACCAGTATGTTCAATCTCTTCACCGATGTCGAAATCAAAGTATTCCCGAATAAGAAGACGGATGATGCGGTCGCCTGGATATTTCCATCGCGGCTGCCATGATCGCCGCTGGAGGCAATTCAAGATTCCAGATATTAATTTTTAGCATGGATGTTGTAACGGATGGATACCGATCAAACATATATCAAATGGCTGGCTGATCTTGACTCGAATGACACCATTCTTGTCGGCGGGAAGAATGCCTCGCTTGGCGAGATGATCGGGGCGTTGAAAGAAGAAGGAATTCGTGTTCCCGATGGTTTTGCCAGTACGGCCGATGCCTATTGGGCGTTTCTTGATGAGAATGATCTGAGGTCGAAGATCGACAACTATCTCGGCGATTTGAAATCCGATCACAGCAATCTCGATGATATCGGCAGAAAAATCAGGCGGGCGATCAACCGGGGATCGTTTCCCGATCCGCTCAGGTCAGCAATCGTCGATTTTTATCATAATCTGTCGCGACGTCATGGCGTGGACGAACTCGCTGTAGCTGTGCGCAGCAGTGCCACGGCCGAGGATCTCCCTGAAGCGAGTTTTGCCGGACAGCAGGAGACGTTTTTGAATATCAGTGGCGATGATGATGTCCTCACAGCGTGCCGTCGCTGCTTCGCGTCCCTGTTTACCGATCGCGCGATCAGTTATCGTGAGGAAAAGGGCTTCGATCATACCAAAATCGCTCTCTCGGCCGGCGTGCAGACGATGGTTCGCGCTGACAAAGGCGGCGCCGGGGTGATGTTTTCTATTGATCCCGAGTCGGGTTTTCGTGATGTGATTGTCATCAACGCCGCCTGGGGTCTGGGCGAAAATGTGGTTCAGGGCAATATCAATCCCGATGAATACGTCGTGTTCAAGCCGCTGCTTGAGACGGATAGCCTCCGTCCGATTATCGATAAAACCATCGGTTCCAAGGAAAAGAAAATGATCTATGCGCGGGGCGGTTCACACACGACCCGCAATATCGATGCCTCAAAAAAGGAACAATCCCGTGCGGTTCTTTCCGATGATGATATCCTGCACCTGGCGCGCTGGGGAAGTGCCATAGAAACGCATTATGGCAAACCTATGGATATTGAATGGGCCAAAGACGGCTCATCCGGCGACTTGTATATCGTTCAAGCCCGCCCCGAAACAGTCCAGTCGCAAAAGGCTCTGAATACATTGAGCAGTTACCAGTTGACCGAAACGGGTAACCAACTGGTCGCCGGACTGGCGATCGGGCAGGGCATTGCCACCGGCAAAGTGCAGGTCATACTCAAGGCCGATGATATCGACCGCTTCGAGGATGACGCTATCCTGGTTACGAGCATGACTGATCCCGACTGGGTACCGATAATGAAGCGGGCATCCGGCATTGTCACTGACCTGGGTGGACGGACTTCTCATGCCGCCATTGTCAGCCGTGAACTGGGTATCCCGGCGGTTGTCGGAACCGAAGACGGAACCGAGGAGTTGTCGGACGGGCAGGAGGTGACTGTTTCCTGCGCCGAGGGTGAGCGCGGCGTTGTCTATAAGGGTATCTTGAAATTCAAGCGCAGCGAAGTTAATCTTGACGATGTTCCTGAAATCGAAACCAGTATTCGCATGAACATTGCCAGTCCGGCGGCGGCATTTCGCTGGTGGCGGTTGCCGTGTGATGGCATCGGTCTGGCTCGGATGGAATTTATCATCAACAATGTCATTAAGATTCATCCGCTGGCCCTGCTGCGGTATGATGATCTTGAAGATGCCGATGCCCGCCGCATGATCCGGCGCATGACCTCCGGTTATGATGATCGCAGCGCGTACTTTGTTGATCATCTCAGTCGCGGTATCGCTCGTATTGCCGCCAGTCAATATCCCCATCAGGTGTTGGTGCGTATGAGTGATTTCAAGACCAACGAATATGCCGATTTAATCGGTGGCGCACAGTTTGAAAGCAGCGAAGAGAATCCCATGCTGGGGTATCGCGGCGCCTCCCGCTATTACAGCGAAAAATTTCGTGAGGCGTTCGGGCTCGAATGCCGCGCTATCAAGCGGGCTCGTGAGGAAATCGGGTTGAATAATGTAGCGGTCATGATACCGTTTTGCCGGACTCTCGATGAAGCCGACAAGGTCCTTCGAGTGCTGGCTGATTTTGGTTTGGTGCGAGGTGAAAACGGTCTCCAGGTCTGGGTGATGTGCGAAATACCATCGAATGTCATTCTGGCTGAGCAATTTGCCGAACGATTCGATGGATTCTCGATTGGATCCAATGATCTTACCCAGCTTATACTTGGGGTTGATCGGGACTCGGCGGCATTATCGGAGTTGTTCGATGAGCGCGATAATGCGGTGAAGCAGTCAATTGCAGATTTGATACAGCGGGCTCATGCTGTCAATACCCCGGTCAGTATTTGCGGCCAGGCGCCGAGTGATTATCCCTCATTTGCTGAATTTCTTGTGGCCAACGGTATCGATTCAATATCACTCAATCCTGATAGTGTCATCGACATGATTCACCATATCGCCGCAACAGAGTCTCAGCGGTAACGGAAGGAACTCAATTGTGAGTGAGTTTAATTACAAGGATATTTTGGCGCAGTCGGATTCGAAAATTGTCCTGCTGGTCCTCGATGGTCTCGGTGGATTACCGCAAACACCGGACGGTATGACTGAACTGGAGAGCGCCGCAACCCCGAATCTGGACCGTCTTGCCCGGGAAGGTCTGTGCGGCTTGCATGAACCGATTCACGCCGGGGTGACGCCCGGGAGTGGTCCATCGCACCTGGCGCTGTTTGGGTATGATCCTGTCAAATATCAGGTCGGCCGCGGGGTTTTGTCGGCACTCGGCATCGATTACGATCTTAATTATTCAGACGTCGCCGCCCGGGGGAACTTCTGCACTCTCGATGATAATCATCGTGTAACTGACCGCCGGGCCGACCGCATCAGTACCGATGTCAACCGGCAACTTTGCGAAGTATTGAACGAAATTACCCTCGATGCTATTGACCTCGATGTTCGCACTGTCTCGGAGCATCGATTTCTTCTGGTGCTCAAAGGTGACGATCTTGATGGTCATATCGCTGATACCGATCCCCAGGTTACTGGAAAAGAGCCGTTGAAGGCAATGGCACTGTCCGAGGGCGCCGAAAAATCCGCGCACCTGGTCGATTCTTTTATCGAAAAAGCAGAGGAGCGACTGCGCGAATACAGTCCCGCCAATGGCGTGCTGATGCGTGGTTTCGCACAACGGCCATCGTGGCCGACCATGACAGAACGGTTTGGCGTGACACCGCTGGCGATTGCATCATACCCGATGTATCGCGGGGTTGCCAAGCTGATCGGTATGGACACCCGGCATGGCGGCGATAGTATCTCAGATGAAATAAAGGTACTTCACGACGCCTGGGCTGATTATGATTTTTTCTATGTTCACTTCAAAAAATCAGACAGTGCCGGTGAAGATGGAGACTTCGAACGCAAGGTGGCGGTGATTGAAGCTGTCGATGAAGCTATCCCGCGAGTCATGGAATTGAACCCTGATGTCATTATCGCAACCGGTGATCATTCCACTCCTGCCGTCATGAAGAGCCACAGCTGGCATCCGGTGCCGGTATTGATCTGGTCCCGCATGTGCCGGCCCGATAGTGTCCGTGATTTCGGGGAACAGGCCTGCACCATGGGTGGCCTTGGCGCGCGTATCGATGCCACCAGCCTCATGCCGATTGCACTGGCTAATGCCGGCCGGATGAAAAAATATGGAGCATAGGATCAACGCTATGAAAAATATGCTGAACAACAAAGCACCACGGCTTGTCATCGGTGTTATTGGTAAGATCGGTGCCGGCAAAGATTACCTCGCGGGGTACCTTCAGCAAAAATATGACGCCTGCGTGGTCTCGACCGGAGATATAGTCAGGGAAAAAGCGGGAAAAGAAGGCATGGATAAATCGCGAAGTTCGCTGCAGCGAGCGGCCAGAAAATATCTTGATGAACATGGCGAAGACTATTTTGCCCGTTTGGCCATACGCCGCATCGAGCAGGATTCATCCGATATGTATGCGTTGTCAGGATTGCGGACGCCATCGGATGTAAAGACCATGCGGGATCATTATGGAGATAAATTCATCCTCGCTCACATTGAAGTCATCTATCCCTATGCTCGCTACGAGCGACTCCAGAAACGAAAGGCGCCCCGTGATCCGGATACTATGGACCAACTGGAAGCGCAGGATGCTCTTGAGAATGAGCTTTTCGATTTGGAGAAGGCAATCAAGATGGCGGATGTGAGAATTCCCAACAATGGAACCGAATCAGCCTATCGGCGCAACATCAAAAAGCAGTTAATCCGGCCACATGTCAAATCCGTGATCGGGGAAAGCAGGCAGGCCTGAGATGTCCGTGTCAACGCAGGAAAAATATCGCCGGGCAGACCATAATGCAATCAACAAAGGTCGCGTCACAGCCATTCGCGGCAGTGTTGTTGAGGCTGAGTTTACTGATCGTCTCCCGCAGTTGTATAATATCCTTCGCGTCGAGGGTGACGACAATGTCGCCGTTGAAGTGGTGACGCTGGTCGACGCGCATACTGTGCGGGCTATTGCTCTGACGCCCACAGCAGGTTTATCCCGAAAAGCGGAAATAATCGATACCGGACATCCTCTGCGTGTGCCTGTCGGTGACAAGCTGAAAGGCCGGGTGTTCAATGTCTTCGGTAAAGCTATTGACCAACGCGACGAACCCGATATTGACGAACACCGCTCGATTCATCAACGGCCGGCGCCGTTGACGCGACGCACGACGTCATCGGAGATATTCCACACCGGTATCAAAACGATCGATGTGCTGTCGCCGCTGGAGCGGGGTGGCAAAGCCGGATTATTCGGCGGCGCGGGCGTCGGTAAAACAGTCCTGATTATGGAAATGATCGGCAACATGGTCAGAGAGTATGAGGGCGTCAGTATCTTTTGCGGCATTGGTGAACGGATGCGTGAGGCCGAAGAATTGTACCGGGAAATCAAAGAAGTCGGTGTTCTCGACAATACTATCCTGGTCTATGGCCAGATGAATGAGCAACCCGGCGCACGGTTCCGGGTGGGGCATACTGCGTTGACGATGGCCGAGCATTTTCGCGATCAGCATAATCAGGATGTCCTGTTGCTGATCGACAATACGTTTCGTTTTGTTCAGGCCGGTGCCGAGATTTCCGGCCTGCTGGGGCGATTACCTTCACGAGTAGGGTATCAACCGACGCTGGCAACGGAACTGGCTGAACTGGAGGAACGGATATGCAGCACTGATGCGGCATCCGTATCATCAATTCAAGCCGTCTATGTCCCGGCTGACGATTTTACCGATCCCTCGGCAGTGCATATTTTTACCCATTTGTCGGCGTCGATTGTGTTGTCGCGCAAGCGGGCCAGTCAGGGCTTGTATCCCGCTATTGATCCCTTGAAATCAGTCTCCAAAATGCTCTCGCCGCATATTGTCGGTGAAGATCATTACCAAATCGCACGAGAAGTGCGCAGTACCCTGGCTGAATATGAGGAACTCAAAGATATTATCGCTATGCTTGGATTGGAGGAACTTTCGCATGAGGATCGGCGGGCGGTCGGGCGCGCTCGCAAGCTCGAGCGATTTCTCACCCAGCCGTTTCAGGTCACTGAAGCATTCACTAATCAGGAAGGCCGCCGTGTGGCGCTCGATGATGCCCTCGATGGCTGCCGGCGTATCCTCAACGATGAATTCGAGGACGTCAAAGAGAGCGCATTCTATATGATCGGCGATATCAGTGAAGCCGAACAAAAGGCGAAGAAAAAAGATGATTCCGGCCGTAAAGATGCGTCTGCGTCAGAGTCATCTGCTGATAAAGGTGGAAACAGCGAAAAAGCAACATCACCGGAAAATTCCAAAAGCCAGTCAAACAGGAGTGACCGACATGAAGCTTAAAATTGTCCTCCCGACAAAAACTCTGGTTGAAGCAAAGATAGACAGCCTTGTCGCCGAGGGCGGTGAGGGATCATTCGGAATCCTGCCCCATCATATCGACTATACCAGCGCCCTGGTGCCGGGGATTTTGTCATATGAGGAGAGCTCCGGGCAGCAGTGGTATGTGGCTCATGACGAGGGTGTCCTGGTCAAACAGGGTGCGGAGGTGTCGATAGTAACCCGCACTGCCATAAAGAGCCGCGACCTGAAACAGCTTCGAAGCCAATATGACAGGCAGTTGCGCGACCTTGATGATCGCGAGCGCAAAGCACGGTCGGTACTGGCGATGCTCGAAGGCGGCATCATCAAACAGATCAACGAACAGGTCGGGGAGTTCGAATAACATGAATACCGGATCGAAAGATCATGATAATGATGATGTCTCCCGCACGATTGAGCGCAAGCAAAACCGCAAACTCCGCGCCCGCCGCAACGCGGGACGCCGCGACTACTGGATCGGCCTGAGTATGTTCGGGTTAATCGGCTGGTCGGTAGTCATTCCTACGCTGATTCTTACTGCCGTTGGCCTGTGGATGGACGACCGGACCGAGGGAAGTATTTCATGGACACTGACCGGGATTCTGATCGGTGTTATTCTGGGCAGTCTGAATGCCTGGTACTGGATTCAACGGGAGGATGAACGTGAATGAATATAGTCTGGTGCTGTTGGCGGCGATCGCCGGCGTCCTCTTGGGCATTTTCTACTATGGCACCCTGTGGATGACCGTGCGCTATGTTGTCCTGCGGCAGCGTCCCTTATTGCTCTTGGTGAGTTTTGTACTGCGGGCAGCAGTCGTGGTTGCGGTGTTTGTGTTGATTCTGCAAAACGGCTGGTATCATCTCATCGCTGCCCTGGCCGGATTTATTCTGGGTCGTTTGGTAAGCAATGAATTCGTCAAGCGTTCGACATCTCTACTGATGGAAAAGCAGCGTCGGGGTGACTCATGGAAATAACACCGGATAATATCATCTTCTGGCAATATGGTTTCTTCAAGCTGAATGCCACAATCGTGTTTTCATGGCTGGTTATGGCGATTCTGGTGATTGTGTCGTGGCTGGTAACCCGGCGGCTGACAGTCGGGCCCGATATTTCGCGCTGGCAATCAACCCTGGAATCGATTGTGAGTTTTATGTATGGCCAGATCAGTGACATCGCACGTCAGCATGCCCGGGAGATACTGCCGTTTGCCGGAACGCTGTTTCTCTTTATATCGCTTTCCAACTTCCTGGTCATTGTACCCAAATATCATCCACCTACCGGGTCGCTTTCAACCACGGCCGGGTTGGCCCTGTGTGTCTTTATCGCATCCCCGGTATATGGCATCGCCTATTCGAGTGTTTCCGGCTACTTCCGTCATTTCGTGACGCCAACCTGGTTTATGCTGCCGTTTAAAGTTCTTTCAGAAATATCGCGGACTATTGCCCTGGCAATACGTCTGTTCGGAAATGTCATGAGCGGTACTATGGCCGGCGCCATATTGCTGCTTATTGTCCCGCTTATTGCTCCGGTGGCGATGCATGCTCTCGAACTCCTCATTGGCCAGGTACAGGCATTTATCTTTGCCGTCCTGGCGACGGTTTATGTCGCCTCCGGCATCCGCACGCAGCAGCGCCATGCGGAAAATCAACAGGGGCCGGATACTCGATGATAAAGGAGATTGATCTATGGATAGCACAACACTGATTGGAATGGTCTCGGTAATTACCGCCGGAATGACGATTGGCCTTGGTGTGATTGGCCCGGCCCTGGCTCAGGGACGCGCTGTCGCCGAAGCACTGAAAGCATTGGCGCAGCAGCCCGATGAATCAAGTTCTATCACGCGTACGTTGTATGTCGGTCTGGCCATGATTGAATCATTTGCAATCTATGCGTTTGTCATATCGATGATCATTATATTCGCCAATCCTTTCTGGAGCCATGTGACGGCAGGAGGCTAAACAGTGCAGATTGACTGGTTTACACTGATAGCACAAATAGTCAACTTCCTGATTCTCCTTTTTTTGCTGCATCGCCTTCTATTTAGGCCGGTGATGGGCATCATGGAGCGGCGGGAGCAGAATATCAACGATCGCATGGCGGAAGCGGATGACAAGCGCCAACAGGCGGAAAAAAAGGCCGAGGAATATCGATTACGGCGATCGCAACTCGAAGAGGAACGGGAGCAATTACTCAAAGACGCCCACGAGGAGGCGGAAGAAATAAAAAAACGTGCTGAACGTGCGGCAAAAGAGGAAGTCGAACAACTTCGCCGCCAGTGGGAACAATCGCTGGAGCGGCAAAAAGATGATTTCCTGGCGCAACTCAGGCATGATGTTGGCAGGCAGGTTTGTCATACCAGCCGGGCTGTGTTGCGTAATCTCGCCGACAGCGACCTCGAAGCGCAAATTGTTGACAGGTTTAACCGTCGTCTTGGTGATCTGGATGATCACCAACGCAAGGAGATTACTGCATCGGCCAATGGTAATGATGCCCGTATGACCATTATAACAGCCTTTGATCTGTCGGATGCGCTGAAAAATAAAATACGCGATACCCTTGCAGATATCCTGGGTGATGCCTCAAAGCCGGAGTTTGCGATTGATTCTGAGTTGATCTGCGGAATCGAATTGAGATCAAACGGACACAGCATACGCTGGGATATTGATCAGTATATCAATGATGTAGAAGACCATTTTGTAAATACGGTAAAATCAGCCACAGCAACAGGAAAACAAGCGGTATCGACCGCCGACGAGGACGAGGACGAGAATGACTGATAATACTGATGTTCTCCAAACAGCGCTGGATGATTCGCTTCAGGTCTACCATGATGTCCTTGAGCACATCCGACCTGGTGTCAGGGTGACACAGAACGGTCGTGTTGGGTTCGTCGGCGAGGGCATTGTGCGCGCCACCGGACTGCCGGATGTGAAGTCGGAAGAACTGGTAAACCTGGCCGGAGATATTCCCGGACTGGCATTCGATCTTGGCCCTGATGAGATCGGTATTATTCTTCTTGATAAGCCCCGGGACCTGGCTTCTGGCAGCCGTGTGACTGGTACCGGGCGAGTCCTTGACGTGCCGGTCGGTGAAGAATTGCTGGGGCGCACGATTGATGCAATCGGTCGCCCGCGTGATACCAAAGGCGCTCTTGGCCGTCTTGAACGCCGTCCCGTTGAACGTGCGGCGCCGGAGATGATGGCTCGCGCACCGGTTGAAAAACCGCTTCAGACCGGCATTAAAGTCATTGACGCTCTGATCCCCATTGGGCGGGGCCAGCGCGAACTCATTATCGGTGACCGTCAAACCGGTAAATCCGCGATAGCACTCGATACCATCCTCAATCAGCACGATACGGATGTCATTTGCATCTATTGTGCCATTGGCCAGCAGAATTCATCGGTAGCCAAACTCATCGCCGATCTGGATAAATACGATGCCCGCAAGTATACAACAGTCGTCGTTGCCGCCGGCGATGATCCCCCGGGGCTGCTGTTTGTAGCGCCTTATGCCGCCACTGCCATGGCCGAGTATTTTATGGATCAGGGTCGTGACGTACTGATTATCTACGATGATCTCACCCAGCACGCACGAGCGTATCGACAGCTTTCGCTGTTGCTGCGTCGCCCCCCGGGACGAGAAGCGTATCCCGGCGATATATTTTATATCCATTCTCGTTTACTTGAACGGGCGACTCATTTCAACGACGAGCACGGCGGCGGATCGCTTACGGCGCTTCCCATCATCGAAACCCAGGCCCAGAATTTGTCGGCCTATATTCCGACCAATTTAATATCAATCACCGATGGCCAGATTTATCTCTCGCCCCGCATGTTTCGCAAAGGCTTTCTTCCGGCCGTTGATGTTGGTAGATCAGTCTCGCGCGTAGGCGGCAAAACCCAGCTGCCGGCATATCGCGACGTTGCCGGTGATCTCAAATTATCCTATTCACAGTTCGAGGAACTGGAATCATTTTCACGATTCAGTACCCGTCTGGATGAAGATACCCGCAAAACGCTCGAGCGCGGGCGGCGTGTTCGTGAATCACTTAAGCAAACGCAGTATCAACCCCTGACAGTCGTGGAACAACTGGCTGCCCTGCTGGCGGTGACTGGTGGTGTGTATGACGATCTCGATGTCTCATACCTGGCCGATGTCGAAAAGAAGCTGCGTCAGGTTGCACGTGACGAATTCGATGATATCAAAAAGACCATTATCGATGGCAACGATCTAAACGAAGATCAGCGGGATACCATATTACAGCATGCCGGCGAAATCGCAGAGCAGATCAAGAAAAAGGCAGTATCTGACAACGATGAGGACTCTGCATCGGATTCCAAAAAGAAGAAAGACAACGCCGAATCCGATACGCAGCAACAGTCGCAGGAGAGTGACTATGGCGACTCTTGAGTCATTACGCCGTCGAATCGATAGCTCCCGACAGTTGCAAAGCGTGGTGAAGACAATGAAAACCATTGCGGCTGCCAGTATCCGCCAGTTTGAACAAAGTGCCGAGTCAATCGGCGAATATCGGACAACAGTCGAACTGGCCATGCAGATAACTCTAAAGCGAGGACAGCCAATACCTGATACACCGCCTGGTACAGAGAAACATCTGCCGCTTCTGGCTATTGTCTTTGGATCATCACAGGGTATGTGCGGCCAATTCAACGAGGATATTATTGCTTTTGTGACAGATCATGTGCTGCCAAACGGCAATACCGGACAAAAACTCGATACCCTCGCGATCGGAGATCGTATTACACCATATCTCGAGGATCATGGCATGACGCCGATATCCGAGGCAACTTTGCCGTATTCGGTCAAAGGAATCGGCGGTGGGGTGCACCGGGTACTGACGGTACTTGATTCATGGTATCGCAGCAATCCCACCGGCCGGATATATATCTATCACAACCACAAGACCTCAGGTGCTTCATATGACAGTAGGCGGCATACGTTGATTCCACTGGATACGATCTGGCTGCATCAACTGGCCGATAAGCCATGGTCGTCGCGTACGATCCCGACGTTTCGCATGCCGCGGGGTGATTTGTTTGCGAGTCTTGTCAGGCAGTATCTTTTTGTTGCTTTGTATCAGGCTTTTGCTGAATCCCTCGCCGCCGAAAATGCCAGTCGGTTGGCGGCGATGCAGGCCGCCGAGTCACATATTGAGGAACATCTTGAGGAACTCGAATCAACGCACAACCATTTGCGACAAGATTCGATTACGGCTGAACTGCTGGATATTGCTTCCGGGTATGAAGCGCTGCAACACGGAGACTCATAGGCTGACAGGATTGTTGCGAAGACATCCTGTGGACAGTCGAGTAGTCAGATGATTATGATAAACCGATGTGACAGAGCCAGAGTGGAGAATGTAAGATGAGTATTGTAACACTGACCATGAATCCGACTGTCGATACCACGACTGTCGCCAAACGATTGCTGCCCGATCGCAAATTGCGCTGTTCACAGCCGCAGCATGATCCCGGCGGTGGCGGCATCAATGTTGCCCGCGCGGTCAAAAAGCTGGGTGGCGATCCGCTGGCTTTGTTTCCGGTCGGTGGGGCCAATGGCGAGCATATGGTACAACTGCTGGAGAATGAAAAGGTCCGGGTACGGAAAATTCAGATATCAGGCATGACCCGCGAAAATGTAACGGTGCAGGAAGAGTCCGAAGAGCAACAATATCGATTTGTGATGCCCGGTCCCGAACTGAACGAAGAAGAATGGCACACCTGCCTGTCGGAAATTGAAAACATGGATCCTGCCCCCGAATACCTCGTGGCCAGCGGCAGTTTACCCCGCGGTGTACCCAGTGATTTCTACGGCCGACTGGCCGATCTTGCCGTCGATCGCGATATCCGACTGGTTGTCGATACCTCCGGCGATTCACTCCGTAATGTGCTGGGAAAGACTGTCTATCTGATCAAACCAAATATTCGTGAACTGACTGAGGTACTCGGTATCGATGATGAAGAAAACACAGATATCGAAAATGCTGCACGCGAAATAGTGAAAAAATGTAGCTGTCAGCATGTAGTCGTTTCGCTTGGCAGCGGCGGTGCTTTACTGTTGACCGAAGGCCGCGTACAGCATTATCGCTCGCCCACAGTAAAAATCCGCAGCAAAGTCGGCGCCGGTGACAGCATGGTTGCCGGTATCGTCTTCAGTCTTGATCGCTCCGAGGATATCGTGCAGGCAACTAAGTATGGCATCGCCGCCGGGGCGTCGGCAGTGACGACCCCGGGATCAGAATTATGTCGCCGAGAGACGACTGAAGAGCTTGTCAAAAAGATATAGTTGTTCTGCAATACAGTAACACAAGGATTCAATAATGGAACCAATCGATTACAGGAACATTACCGTCGAAGATTACGAAAAGTTTATCGGCCCTGAAGATGTCGAGCGGATTATCAACAAAGCCCGGCCGCTTCATGATTGTCATGTCGCACACATCAATGCCACGTACTATGGCGGCGGCGTGGCCGCACTGTTGCAGTCAATGACTCTCCTGATGAACAGTGTCGGTATCAAGACCGGTTGGCGGATATTGCAGGGGTCGCCGGATTTTTTCAGTGTGACCAAGAAAATTCATAACGCCATGCAGGGTCATGATATTAATCTTACCAAGAAGAAAAAAGATATCTATGAGAAAGTTATCGCTGAAAACGTCATCCGGAACCATATCGAACATGATATCGTGATTGTCCATGATCCGCAGCCGCTTCCAATGATCTGCCATTATCGTAAACGCGGTCCCTGGATTTGGCGATGCCATATCGACCTGACGGAACCGCATCAGGGAGTTCATGAATATTTGAGTAATTTTGTCGAGGCGTATGACGCGGTTGTCATTACTCTCGATGAATATCGGCAGAATTGGAATACTCCGCAGAGAATTATTCAGCCAACGATTAACCCCTTTTCTCTGACTAATCGTGATTTCAGTGAAGAGGAAATACATGAGCGCCTGGAACACTACGATATACCAACTGATCTCCCTATTGTCGCGCAGATATCGCGCTTCGACAAATGGAAAGACCCCGGCGGCGTTATCGAAGCGTTTCGAAAAGCGCGAAAGGAAGTAGATGCCACTCTGGTGCTGCTCGGTAACGTCGCCACCGACGATCCCGAGGGCGAGGAAGTATATCAGTCGATGCTGGATCATCGCGAAGAACGGATTATTATCCTCTCAGTGCAGGATACGGCTTTTGTCAATGCACTGCAGCGCAAGGCCGCGATCATCCTGCAAAAATCCCTCCGCGAGGGATTTGGTCTGACTGTGACTGAAGCCATGTGGAAGGGTACGCCGGTTATCGGCGGAAAAGTCGGCGGTATCAAGTATCAGATAGCGGATGGCAAAAATGGATATCTGGTCTCATCTATTGATGAGGCCGCTGAGCGAATGGTCAGCCTGCTTAAAGATGATGCCCTGCGACGGGAGATGGGCAAGAAAGCCAAAGAAAGCGTCCGGCGCCGCTATCTCATGACACGGCAACTCGAAGATTATCTTGATTTGTTCAATTCCTTTGAATCCAGCTATCGGATAAAGGAGTGAGGCGACATGAACCGGAATACCAAAGAGAGTAAAACCCAACGCAAACGCAGGACTGCTGATGGTACGCCTGAAGATAACGATTCACCGGGTAATGATAGGCAGCATCGGGACCACGATGATCACGAGGAACATCATCGACAAATGGTCCGTGATTTCCGCCGGCGTTTCTGGATTTCACTGATACTGACAATCCCTATCCTTATGCTGGCGCCGATGATCCAGCGTTTTCTGGGGCTGGAAGATGCCATGACTTTTGCAGGCGACAGCTACTTCCTCTTCGCTTTTTCGGTAATTGTGTTTGTGTACGGCGGGTATCCGTTTCTCAAAGGCCTGTTCGATGAGCTGCGCCAGGGCAGGCCGGGAATGATGACTTTGATCGGACTGGCCATTACCGTGGCCTTTGTCTATAGCACCGCGGTTGTTTTTGGTTTGCCGGGTAAGACATTTTTCTGGGAATTGGCCACCCTGGTGGTAGTCATGCTTCTGGGTCACTGGATCGAAATGCGGTCGGTTCTGGGTGCGTCGAAAGCACTTGAAGAATTATCAAAACTATTACCGGCTGAGGCTCACCGCCTCGATGATAATGATAACGTCGAAGATATCCCCGTAGCAAATCTGCAAAATGGTGACCGTGTCCTGATCAAGCCGGGCGAACGAATTCCGGTTGATGGTGAGGTCATCAAAGGAAAAAGTTCCACAAACGAAGCGATGGTGACCGGTGAGTCGAAACCAATCGATAAAAGCGAAGGCGATTCAGTTATCGGTGGCTCGGTCAATAATGCTGGATCACTGACTGTCGAAGTTACAAAATCGGGCAATGATTCCTATTTGTCTCAGGTGATCGATATGGTCAAAAAAGCACAGGCAGGCAAATCGCGATCGGAACGAACCGCCGACCGGGCCGCACTGTGGCTGACAATTATCGCGGTTGGCGGTGGGCTTTTAACGCTGGTGCTGTGGTTAAGTTTCAGTGATAAGGAGTTTGTCTTTGCTCTTGAACGCATGGTGACAGTCATGGTCATCACCTGTCCGCATGCACTGGGACTGGCCATCCCGCTGGTGGTTGCGGTATCGACCTCACTGGCCGCGAAATCAGGACTGCTTATCCGTCAGCGGACGCCATTTGAACAAGCCCGTACGCTCGATGCCATCGTCTTCGACAAAACAGGTACACTCACCAAAGGCGAATTCGAAGTTGGCAAAGTTATCTCACTCTCAGATAACCACAACCAGGATTCGATTCTCAAACTGGCCGCAGGTGTGGAATTGGAATCTGAGCATACCATCGGTCGCGCCATTGTCGATGCTGCCGGGGAAACGCCCTCGGCTGATAATTTCGAAGCGCTGTCCGGACGGGGAGTACAGGCTACCGTCGATGGCAAAGACATTATGGTCGTCAGCCCCGGCTATCTGGATGAAAACAATATCGATTGGGATGCATCCAAAACAGATGAACTGCGTTCTTCAGGGGATACGATCGTCTACGTCCTTGAAAACAACTCCCCGATTGGCGCTATCGGACTTCGCGATGTGCTCAGGGATGAATCCAAAGAAGCAATCAAACTGCTTCACGAGCGCGATATCGAAACGATGATAATCACCGGTGATACTGAAGAAGTTGCCAAACGCGTGGCCGGCGAATTGGGTGTTGATAGTTACTTCGCGGGGGTCCTGCCGGATAAGAAGGCCGAAAAAATTAAAAGCGTGCAATCTGAGAACAGACGAGTGGCGATGGTCGGCGATGGCATCAATGATGCCCCGGCCCTGGTTCAGGCCGATCTCGGTATTGCTATCGGCACCGGCACCGATGTGGCCATTGAATCGGCCGATGTTGTCCTGGTCAACAGCGATCCGAGAGATGTCGTTCGCATTCTCGATCATGCCCACGTCACCCATAAGAAGACCATTCAAAATCTGACCTGGGCGACCGGATACAATGCCTTTGCGATTCCGCTTGCAGCCGGAATTCTCTTTGGCTATGGTATTCTGCTTAACCCGGCGGTGGGCGCCCTGTTAATGTCGATGAGCACAGTAATTGTCGCAATCAATGCCCGAATCATGACCGCCCCGAAGGAACCCTCGTCGACATCTGCATAAATACTGCAGCAGTCGTCAGGCCATTTATCAGGTCGACGAATGGATATTGAAAGGTATGGTGACAATGCACGGCGAGATTAGTAAGACGCCATGGGCAGAACAGGCGCAATCTCTTCTGGATTCACTCGGTGTAGATCGTAAAAAGGGCCTTTCTGCCGGCGACATCGGATCGCGGCGGGAGAAATACGGTCGAAATGAACTCGGCCGCCAGAAGCGCCGTTCGGCGTGGCTGATTCTCTTTGATCAGTTCAAAAACCTGGTCATTATAATCCTTGCTGTTGCCGGCGTGGTATCAGTCATACTCGGACAACATGTCGAGGCTGCCGCAATTGTCGCCGCCATCCTGGTCAATACGGTCATCGGTTTTGTCACCGAATTGAAAGCCGTGCGGTCGATGGATGCACTCCGTAAACTGAGCCGGGTGGAAACGCGAGTGAAGCGAGACGGCAAGGTGAAGGACATTGGCGCTGTAGAGCTGGTGGTGGGCGATATCGTTCCTCTCGAAGCGGGTGATATTATCCCCGCTGACATCCGGCTGCTGGAAGCGAATAAATTGCAAACCGATGAATCCGCCCTCACCGGTGAATCCGAACCGGTACTCAAGGATGTAGAACAGAAGCCGGAAGAGACCGAACTACCCGAACGGACCTGCATGGTGTACAAGGGGACGTCGGCATCGCGCGGGTCGGGCGAGGGGATCGTGGTTGCGGTCGGCCGCAAGACCGAACTCGGCCAGATTCAAAAGATGGTCGAAGAGGCTGAAGACGAAACAACACCGCTCGAAAAACGCCTCGATCATCTCGCCTATCGCCTGATCTGGGTCGTGCTGGGATTGTCTGTTATGATTGCCCTGATCGGTATTGTCAGCAACAGAGATCTGACCCTGATGATCAAAAGCGCTATAGCCCTCGCGGTCGCCGCCATACCGGAGGGGCTGCCTATTGTGGCGACAGTAGCCATGGCACGCGGGATGATTATCATGGCCCGCCGCAACGCCCTGGTCAATAAGCTGGCTTCAGTCGAAACACTGGGTGCAACCAGCGTTATTGGCGCCGACAAAACCGGCACCCTGACCGAAAATCGTATGACCCTCCGTACACTTGTACTTACAGCCAATAATCTCCGCTTCCAGCGGAAGAAGGACAGTACAGAATGGAAATTGTCCGATAATGGCAAGAGTGAAATTTCAGAAAGCGATGAAAAACGCCTGCACGAAGCCATTCGCATCGGTGTCTTGTGTAACAATGCCGTGCTTTCTGATAATAGTAAGGATGATGACGAGCAGTCCGATGATGGCAGCGGCGATCCCATGGAAACAGCCTTGCTTGCGGCCGGTCGCGATCTTGGCATGAGGCGTGACGAACTGCTGGAGTCAATGCCGGAAGAACGGGAAGAGGCTTTTGACCCCGATACGATGATGATGGCCACCTTCCACCGCACTGAAAACGCCTACCTTGTGGCGGTCAAGGGCGCACCGCATGCTGTACTTGGCAGTTGCAATCGAGTCATCAGCAATGGTGATTCGGCCGAACTATCGGATGACGACCGGCAGTGGTGGGAGGAAAAGAACGACGAACTGGCAAACGATGGTCTGAGGGTCCTGGCTGTGGCCAGCAAAGAGGTGAACGATACCGATATCGATCCCTATTCAGATTTAACCCTGGTCGGCCTGGTCGGATTACTTGATCCCGCCCGTCAGGATGTTGCCGAGGCGATCGCACAATGCCGGGATGCCGGTGTGCGGGTCGTGATGATGACTGGCGACCAGCCCGGAACCGCTTGTAAAATCGCCCGCGACATAAAACTTGTCGAGGACGGCAGCGATGAGGTAAGCGATGAGGTAATCGTTGGCAAGGAAATCGCCGAAGATGAAGATACTGGTAAACAGCAGCGGGAGGAGATTCGTCGCGCCTCCATTTTCGCTCGCGTAACGCCCCGTCAGAAACTCATGATCATCGATACGCATCGTAATCATGGCGCGGTCGTCGCCATGACGGGCGATGGTGTCAATGATGCTCCCGCGCTTAAAAAAGCCGATATCGGCGTGGCTATGGGTAAACGCGGTACACAGGTGGCCAAGCAGGCCGCCGATATGATTCTGCGCGATGATGCCTTTCCGACTATTGTCATTGCTGTCCGGCAGGGTCGAATAATATTCGAAAATATCCGCAAATTTGTCGTGTATCTGCTTTCGGGGAATGTCAGCGAAATTCTTGCTGTGGCGACAGCCTCGATGGTAAACCTTCCCCTGCCGTTGCTTCCGCTGCAAATACTGTTTTTGAATCTGATACTCGATGTGTTTCCGGCGCTGGCTTTGGGGATGGGCTCAGGTGATCCGACCATAATGAAACGACCGCCGCGCCCATCAAGTGAATCAGTTTTGACTACCGCGCACTGGGCCGCCATCAGTATTTATGGCCTCATAATTGCTTCAGTGGTGCTGGGCAGTCTGGTGCTGGCGATGACATGGCTGGATATGAATCCGGAAAACGCTGTCACGATCAGTTTTCTGACACTGTCATTCTCGCGATTATGGCACGTATTCAATATGCGGGATAATCGTTCGAATATTTTCGTCAATGAAATCTCAATCAATCCTCATGTCTGGGGAGCGCTGGGCGTCTGCCTGCTGATTATTGTCGGCGCCACGTATGTTCCCATCCTGGCCGAGATTCTCAGTCTGACATCACCATCGATCGATGGCTGGCTGCTGGCTCTGGCGGCGTCTGTGGTGCCGTTGATTGTCGGCCAAATTCTGAAAATATTCGGAATTGTAAGAGTATAGTCTTTTTAACGAGGTTTGATTCGTGGGTACCAATTCACAAGACGCCACATCCTTTACACTCAGAGCCATGGGCGCCACCGCCATCGCTCTGGCCGGTATAGCCGTACTTCTTCTGGCCTGGCAATTATCACAGATGCTGCTGATGACATTCGCCGGCATAATGCTGGCTGTATTTCTCGATGGCATCTCCGGCTGGGTCGGACGCCATCTGTACCTTCCCCGTCCGCTGGCTTTGACTGTTGCTATTGTGGGTTTGTTCGCTTTTTTCGTTCTGGCAGGCATGTTCAGCGGACCCCGCATCACCGATCAGTTTGCCAATTTGACCGAGAAAATCCCCGAAGCATTTGACAGCCTTCAGCAGGACCTTCAGGACTCGAAATGGGGCCGGTTGCTGATGCCGAAGACAGAAAACAGCAACGGAGGCTTGCCGATAAGTCGCTCGGAAATACTCGGCGGCGTCTCCGGGGTGTTCTCCGGTGTAGTCGGATTTGCCACCGGAATATTCGTCATTTTCTTCGTGGGCATTTATCTGGCTGTCACCCCCCGTTTGTATGCGGGGAATATTGTCCGCCTGCTTCCGGGTAAAAAGCGGGAACGAATTGATACAGTCCTGAAAACTATCGCCGGCTCATTACGCTGGTGGCTGGCCGGGCGGTTTGTTTCCATGGCTGTCGTGGGCGTGTTGACCTCACTCGGTCTCTGGATTGCAGGAATTCCGCTGGCATTGTCACTGGGTTTAATCGCGGCATTGTTTTCGTTTGTGCCGAACATCGGGCCGTTGTTATCACTGATTCCCATGATACTGGTGGCGCTTTCAAAAGACCCGGTACTCATCATCTGGGTGCTGGTTATCTATCTGGCAGTACAAACCCTGGAAAGCTATGTGATTACTCCTATGGTGCAGAAAAAGGCGGTTTCGATCCCGCCGGCCCTGCTTATTACCGCGCAGATTTTCATGGGCGTGTTATTCGGTGTGATGGGTATATTGCTGGCCACACCACTGGTTCTTGTAGCAATAATCACGATTCAGATGCTGTATGTTGAAGACGTCCTGGGTGACAGTGTAAAAATCATGGGCAAGCATGAATAGCAGATAACACGGGCCACCCGCCAAAATCGCCCTGCTCTTTGTTTACAGCGGCAGGTGGCCCGGTGCTGCTTGCGCGCTTCGCAGGTCCCTTTCCAGATAAGGTCACTCACGAACACTTGTTCGCGGGTAAATGCCGTGTCAAATCTAAATTCTGGCCGCCTCCGTATAATGGGGTCGGCCGTAATAATCGAATAATACCTGTTCCTGCTTGCGATTTACCGGCAGGCTGGGATCGAATTCCGGGCTGTTTTTAACCGCTTTCCGCGTAACATCAACAATAACCTTCTGATCCGGAAAACTGATATCGGTAATCCAGTTGAGCGGTATCATCACTGTGCGCCCCGGCAGCCAGTTATGAGTATCAACGATGAGATAGCGGATAATCCACAAAACATCATCCATCAAGAAATCATCAACATGACCAATACCGTCATCAGTGGCCTCAATCTTGTACCCGGCTACTTCGCGAACGCTGCGAAGAAAGGGGTCCCCATAGGGCTCGTCGACCGGTACGTCGGCGGCCGACTCACCCTCCTCACCCTTATCTTTGACGCGAACCGGGACCGGAAACGCTCCCCCGGTTACACCGCCGGCCCAGTATGGTTGCAGACCCCAGTAGCGATGCAGATTCAACTCGAATTGCCGTGACACAGGGGCATCATCATCAAGAGGCGGACTGCTTTCGATGCCGGATTTGCTGAGCTCAACTGGCAGGCTTTTGTCATCCCATTGCGGCTGACCGAGCAGGGCCGGTGGTATCAGAACACGGCGTCCCGACAACCAACTGCCGCAGCGGGCAACCAGATAACGGATTACCCAGAGGTTTTCGTCGATGAGAAGATCATCGACCGTGCCGAATTCACCATCACTCGCCTGCAGATCATATCCCTTGATTTTCAATACGCTTCGAATCATTGTGTCTTCCTCCTTCAGATGGTGGCGTCGGAATCATTCGCAATCATAACGTCATTCAATGGGAGGGTAATACGACCCATCGTTTATTTCTGCGGCGAGAGATCATAATGATCCCGCAACACTTCTTCATATTCGGGCTTGACCGGTTTATCATTATCAAAAGGCGGCGCATTCGAGATCATTTCAATCGAAGCGTCTACCGAAATGCTTTTGTTATCCCAGTCGATTGAGGTGATGAGTGCATGCGGAAGCAGAACCTTCTTGCCGGGCATCAGACGGCGAAATTCGACCGTAAGATAACCGACAGTCCAGCTTTCATCGTCAATCACGAAGTCGACAATCTGACCATATTCGCCGGTCGATGCTTTGAGCTGGTAGCCCATAATTTCTTTAACACTGCGCAAATGCGGGTCACCATCGAGCGGCGGCATTTTGTCGGTATGTTCAGCCGGTTGTGGTGGTATGTAGTTCCTGGCATCCGGTCGCATACGGTGAGCATGTTCACCCGGCGTACGAGTTTCCCAGTATGGCCGCCAGCTGAAATGACGGTGTAATTTGGACTCGTACTGGTGCGACACCGGTTTATCGGTTGCCAGCGGCGGGCTGCTTTTAATGTGCTCCCGGGATAACTCCACCGGGAATTTTTTGTTTTTCCAATCCGGCTTTTTGAGCTCCGAAGGCACAATCAACACTCTGCGTCCGGGCAGCCATTTGGATGTATCAACCACCAGGTAACGAATTTCCCATGAGTGATCATCAAACAGCATGTCTCTGGCCGCGCCGATGTCGCCATCGGTAGCCGAGATAGAATGTCCGAGTATACTGGCGATTGTTCGCATTATTATCGATGTCCTCCTTTCGCGTCACTATCCTTGAGGTAACCATGTATACAATATCGAAAACTTACCACACGGTAAAACCTGCCTGTATGACGCCTGTATGATATCTTTCTTTAATAACCATCAAGCAGCGTGCCGAATAATTGGAGCGTTGTCCTAAGTGCATAAGGCAGAGCTGCTTGGCCGTATTGAATAGCCCGGTACCAACCACATCATCGGCTATTGGTATTATCCGCAATGGCTACAATGTGAACATATGGTACAAACAAACGATAAAGTATCGGGCCAAGCATGCAGGGATGGAGTACACAACCCCAACCCGTGATACAACCGATAGACGGGATGAGTAAGTGAGTATTCTACATTTGCGGCGGAGATGTCTCGGAAAAAATGCGGCCGAGTTCTTTCCATGAATCAGCCAGTTCCCCGCGCACGGTTTCCCATGAATTGCCATCGATCTTTTTTACCTTAGCCAGTTTGTTTTCGGCATGCTGAAGGGTATTTTTCAGTTCCTTTATTTTTTCCTGATATACTTTTTGCGCCATGTTGCTTTCCTGGCGCGCACGGGTCTCAAGCACTGCGATTCGTGATTTCCAGACATCAATCTGGGCGTTCGCAAACTCAAGATATGCTTTCTTTTCGGCCATGATGCTCTCTCCATGTCGGTGGTGAGGATTACACTTTTTAAACACTGGCTTTGTATTCGGTCAGGACGGGTACCGCTTGCGACCGTAATAGTCAAAAAGGATCTCTTCCTCCTGGCGATTGATCGGCTTAGAAGGATTATAATCCGGCGCTTGATGTACCTGTTCCTTTTTGACATCAACCAGAACAGTCTGCCGTTTCCAACTGATATCTGTTATCCAGATCAACGGCATCAGAACACGTTTACCGGGCAGCCAGGCACGGGTGTCGACAATAACATAACGAATGACCCATCGCTGGTCATCCATGAGAAAGTCATCGACCGAGCCCATCTCGCCATCGCGGGCGCCAATAGCATATCCCTTGACTTCGGTACAGCTTCGCAGATGAGGATCATTATTATTGTACTCTGCCTCCGGCGAGATTGTCTCGCCCTGTCCGGTATGATGCCTGGTCATCGGGATGGGATACACACCGGCGGGCATCCCGGCCATGAAGTACGGTTGCAATCCGAAAAAATCCCGGATTTCATTTTCTCGCTGTCGGGAAACCGGAGCATCTTCGGTAATCGAGGGGCTCTCCTCAATTGCCTTTTTCGTCAAATGAACCGGCATCTGACGATGGTTCCAGTCCGGTTGGCGAAAGAAACCCTCCGGTACCAGCACCCGTCGATGCGGCGGTGCCCCACCCAGTTTGACCACCAGGTACCGCAGGGTCCACAAAACACTGTCGAACAAGAAATCCTCGACACTGCCCACCCGGCCGTCACGGGCCATGACATCATATCCCTGGACTGCCATAATACTTCGTATCATATGTGTTATCACGCTCCCTTATGGTTGTTGCTATGTATCAGGCGACTATGGGTCATACTTTAATCGAATACGGTAACAACAGAAAAAGGAGGGTCAGCGTTGCTTCCATCCGGACGGATGCGAGTAGTCGCCGTATCATTCTATTTTCTCCGCCACCGGGACGTAACAGGCCGCGTAAACCAGTTTCCCCTCGTTGTCTTTATAAGACTCCGGTACGTGTTCACGATGAGCGTCTTCCACGGCGGTTTTAATCATCTCCGCCTGCCCCATATCAACAATTGACGCCCGGCCGTGGAACAATGAAATAATCGCCCAGACGCCGGGTTGGTCTTTGAGTTGTGCCGTTGATTCATACGGTCCCTCGAAATCACGGCTGCCGATATGCACTGTCATGAGTAGCCTCCTCTTGAAAAACGCCAAGACAAAAAACCTGTATTGCCAATTTATTGCGAAAACTGCCTGCCATGAGCACTATACAGGTTCTCCTCAAGCGCAGTGTTTACACCCTGCCGGGGATCATATTCCGGGCTTTTGAGGATGTCCGTACGGCCGACAGCAAACTGAAGGGTCCGGGTGTTGCGATCAACATGCTGCAGCCAGTCAATCGCAAGTAGATGCCGCGGATGATCGTCAGTACTGATCCGGGCAGCGATATACTGCAGCCGCCAGGTGTCACCATTGAAAATCAAGTCATCGACAGCACCGACATCATCGTCACGATCCCGTACCCGGTAGGACAACAATTCCCGGGCGCGGATTTTGTTCGACTGATCGATATGCGGTTCGGCCAGCGAGGCTGCCTCATCGGTGGCATCGAGTTGATCCCCGGACAACGGCTCGCGGGGCGGCAATCCCTCGGTTGGACCATGGACGAAGTACGGACCAGTCTCAAAATGCCGGGCGAGTTGTTTTTCTATATCACGTGTAATTGTTTTGTCGATTTCCGAAAACGGCGTCGACTTGATTTGCTCCGCGGTTGCCGCCACCGGAAAAACACCCGACGAATAGTCCGGAAGTTTGCATATGGCAACCGGAAGCATGATCGCGCGCCCGGTGGACTCGACTGAGCCAGCGAGGGCCAGATAGCGAACCTTCCAGTTCAGTTCATCGAAAATGATATCAGCGCAGGTCCCGATAATACCGTCGGTCGCCATAATATCAAAACCGAATATCGTTTTTACCTTTCGAAGCATGATCTCAACTCCTCACGTAATCGCAAAGCAGTAATAACGCATGACATCAATGGGCTGCTTATGTGTAGCGAATGATGATAGCCACGATCAGGAGAAGAACCAGCAGCCAGAAAAAGACCGAAATGGCGACATCGACTCCCGCCTCAACTGTGGTTTGTGCTTCGGCCTGCTGCATGGCTTCGCGGCGCGTGCGCGGCTTTCGCGGCGGAATCAAGGCCAGAACCATCAAAGTCGCCAGAAAACCGATCACGATAAACGGTATCCAGGCTATTCCCCAAATAATCGGTCCGACCGGTTCCAGCCAGACCCCTCCGGCCCAGACGACCACCAGCAGTAATAAAAATAGAAACAGCAAAGCGGGACCGGCGCCCTCGCGGCCGGGGCGCTGCCATCCGAACACACCCACCAGAATCAGGCTGAAAATTAATGCGATAAGTATTGCAGCAATTAAATCCAGAAAGAACATGTCAGATATCCTCCTTCTCCGGCATAACTATCAATGCTGTCCTATTCCCGATCAAGAACCGTGCCAAAAAAAAGAATGAGTCTGAATGACGTTGCAAGACAAGGGAGTCTGTCGAATCAAATTATGATCACATGTGTCTGTTTCCAGAATAAATAACGACTCTACCGCCTTGTGTGAAAAAAATGTACCGGCAAGAATTGGAAAACGGCGAAATTTTTTTATTTTCTGTATTTGAGAATGGCGGGTGATGAATTATCACCCGCCATGGGACTTTGTATCATGCGGCGAGAGTTGTTTATTGTGCACTTACTCGCCGAATACAGCCGTTTGTTTACCGGTGAGATGCCTTGGCCGGTTCCTTGTATGTCGCCATCGCCTCAATAATAGTCGTACAGAAGGCCGGGAGATCATCCGGCTTGCGCGAAGTAATGATATTGTCGGTTTTGACGACTTTCAAATCGATCCATTTGGCGCCGGCATTTTCGATATCATCCTTGATAGAATGGTAACTGGTGACATCCTTATCACGAATGACATCGGCCGAGATCAGCATCCAGGGTCCATGGCATATCGCCGCGATCGGTTTACGCTGCTTATCCATCTCGCGCACGAATTTAACCATGTCGGGAGAACGGCGCATATGGTCGGGTGCATAACCACCGGGAATAACCAGGGCGTCATATTCAATAGCCTTGGTCTGGTCAATGGTCTTGTCCGGCGTGGCCGGAATACCCCGCTTCCCCGGATAACTGGTGCGTTCAATACCGATACTGTCAACTTCGGCGCCTTCTTCCTTGAGTCGTAAATACGGATACCAGAATTCCAGATCCTCATACATCGGTCCTAAAAAGACCGCGATTTTTTTTCCTTTTAGTTTCATATTCACATCATCCTCTCCAGGTTGTGCCGATTGGCAACAGGTAATCCCTTTTTATTGTATCAGGTCAGATCTTTTTCAGATTGCGCCATAAAGTCTGCATCGCACGAGATATCTCTTTTCATCGCTACTTGAAATTACACACAAAATTTGTGCCGAATATACATCGGATGTCATTGATGGCTCTGTATATGCATACCATGTAACAATATAACCGCAATGGCACAAAGAGCGAAAATACTGCCTGCGCACCCTCCACCAGTTAAGAATCGCGTTTGTACACATTCGTGAGTTGATTCTGCAATAGATACCGGCCAGATGCTGTCTTGCTTGTACCAAACCTTCACATAGACCGAGGTCGTTAATCACACACAAATAGACTACATGCCATCATACGAAGCGATCTGCCGCTTTATCTTACACTCATGTAAGGATTTATGCCTGCCATGTCGATGCTGCCCGGGCAACGGCATGGGATTTGCTTTCACATATGGTTGATTACGGTTCACTGCATGAGTTCGCATGGGCATATCCGAGAGGGCTGACCCGCGCTGTCGCCCTCTCGCGCCCGTTTTCGCATTGGAGACAGAATATACCTGATGGATCAGGAAACACGGTTCGACACATTCTACAAAAATCGCTCTCGACTTGCCTTTGGTCAAAGTTTGCCGCTTGAACTGCGAATTGCGGTCGGGGCGATTCGTCCGCCGAAACATGTTCTCGATCTTGGTTGCGGTGATGGCCGTATTACGTTATCGCTTGCTGATATGGGGTACCGCGTGACCGGGGTGGATGTTTCCTCGGTCGGTCTGGCAAAACTGCAGTCTATTGCTGAGGAGCATGGCGTCGATAGACAACTGACGTTGATTCATGGAGATATTCGTTCCATTGCGCTTCCGGAGCAGGCTTTTGATATGGTTATTGCCGAGACAGTTTTTGATCATTTGCCGGCCTCTGACGTCGACAGTGCTTTTGAAGCGACTGTGAAAGCACTCAAGCCTGGTGGTATTCTTTACGCAAAAGTTCATACGGTCGATGATCCGGGTAATACCGGTAAAGCTGAAGCCAGTGAATTGCAGGAGGCGATCAGGTATTACTTCCCGCGAAAGAAGCTGCTGCACATGACTACAGATGCGTTTAATATCCTCTCGTATCGTGAAAATATGTGTGTGGATCATACCCACGGCGCACCGCATCAGCATGCGTTCTCGTGGCTTCTGGCCCGCAAGCGCAATGATGCCATCGTGGCGATACCGCATACTATTAATTGATGCTATGATGGTAGACCGGAAGGAAAACTTGTCACGAAGTGTACTTTTATTTCATAGAATCACTGTCACATTGTACTCAGCTGACACACAGTTTCGCCATAACGGTAAGGGCGGAGGCAGTTCAGGCGATTACCATATACCGCGCACACGACTGGACAACAGTGAATTGCAGGCTTTTTGACAGTTTTGATCTTTATGGCATGATTCTTGATTATGAATAATGCATGAGAGAATAGAGCTGATATCGGAATAGGGGAACGGCGACTGATGGATATGGAATAGAGTAGCGCCGTTTCCCGCTTTACTCGCATGCATGAATGAAGGAGGAGATAATGAAGGTGAAAGAAATAATGACTCCAAGCGTCGAAATTGTCCATCCTGAGACAACACTGAAAGACGTCGCCTCACGCATGGAGACTCTCAATGTGGGTGCCATGCCGGTCGGAGAAAAGGACCGCCTGGTCGGTTTCATCACCGATCGCGATATCGTAGTGCGGGCTATCAATTCGGGCAAAGACCCTAATTCCACTCAGGCTCGCAACGCTATGACCGAGGGTGTGACCTATTGTTTCGAAAACAAGGATGTCGAAGAAGCAGCCAATATGATGAAGGACAAACAGATTCGCCGCCTGGTTGTGTTAAACGACGACAAACGCCTGGTCGGCATGTGCAGCATGGCCGATCTGGCTGTCCATGGCAGCACCAACGTCGCGGCCGATGTTCTTCATGATGTCTCCAAACCGGCCGAGCCCGAGCGATAGACGGGATTCCACGCTGCGCCTGATTTGTTAACACGCATGGCGGGCGATACATCGGAAGGATGAAAGGTACAAGATAATATGTCATGACCAACTACACTGAAGGTCAGGATGGAAACGACAACGGCGAGATTTGAAATTGTCTTAAACAAGGCAATCTGCTCATGAAGGCCGGGACGAAAAGCCACATACCCAAGTCCTTCCCACACCCTCCAATGCGTCACCGTATGTAAGGCTCCTTTTCCCAACAAGGAGCCTTACTTCCCTTCGGATATCTTGAACAAAGCTGCGATTCGGAGAAAAACCCGCGCTCATGGTTGCTGCATCGGCGTGAAGGTGGCACCTTGTGCGGCATCTGTGGCGGCCGTATCAGGAAGAAGCTGTGTACCGACTGGTGCGATATTTTTGTGATACCCATCAGAAAGGAGGATGATATGCCGGAAGAACAGCCGGAAATAATCATGATTGAGACAATTGGCGATCGGGGCGCTCAGGAATTAAACGCGACCGCGGTGGCGACTGCCTGCAGCCTGCTCTGGGGATGCGGTTTATTCTTTCTGACCTGGTGGGTGAAGCTGCTCAACAGGGAAGATGACGCCATGCCTTTCGGACTCGAGAAAGTCTATCCCGGATATCGACCAACCATAATCGGCAGCCTGATCGGTGCCGCCCGGGGTTTCGTCGATGCTTTCATCGGTGGCTGGTTGTATGCCAGGATATATAATTTCGTCAATCGCATAACCGGCCCGAGTTCTCCCGTAGAAGAAACTTAATCCACAATACAAGGAGACAGCACTATGCAAGTCCCGCTTGAAACGATATTTCGGGATGTCCCCCGAACGCCCGATATTGAAAAGCTTATTCTTGATAAAGTCGACAAACTCGAAGAACTGACTGATTCGCTGACCAGCGGCGAGGTCGTCATCGATCGTCCCCATAAAAGCAAACAAACCGGGAATCCCTATCGCATCCGGCTGACCTTTAATCTGCCGCCGGGACATCGCCTGACAGTGGAACGAAAGTCAATCAGCCCCGATAACGAACAGCCGTTGTCAGCTGTTGTCCGCGATGCTTTCGAGGCCCTCCGGCGACAACTCAAGGAAACGATCGAACGGCAGCGCGGGGATGTGAAACGCCACGAAGAGCAGCAGGTCGCCGGTATTATCGATGAGCTGCGCGAGGACGAGGGATTCGGATTTATCCGGACAGTCGATGGCCGCCGCATATACTTCCATAAAAACGCTGTTTCCAATAATGACTATGACCGCCTGACAGTCGGCTCCGGAGTCAGCTATGCCGAATCCGAGGGAGATAGGGGCCCGCAGGCATCGGTCGTTCACATTATTGATAAACCGGGCGATCGTCCCAAAGACGAAGATTTAGGTACCGGCATATAAATTGACCTGATTACTAACATGAAAGGAGTCTTTTCAATGACCTGGCGCTATGAACTGGCCAGCCGTCTGGCCTTTCTCATGCTCATCATTTCGGTTGTCATGATGATTCTGCTGCCATTTCCACGGCGCTCGCATCGTTCTGAACAGGACAATCCAAAACAGGAAAAGGAATCTTAATTATTTTCGATTACACCTGACGATTATCCCCGAAACTTTATCCGAACGGGGCGCAAGATGGCACATAATGACTCCATACACTACCGTGCCGAAAAAGACAAATACATCCACGTCGGCACTTCCGGCTGGAATTACAAACATTGGCGCGGACCGTTTTATCCCGAAAATGTTACTCAGGATAAATGGCTGGCGTACTATTCCGAGCGTTTCGACAGTGTTGAAATCAACAATTCATTTTATCAGTTGCCAGATAAAAAGACCATAAAAAAATGGCGCGATACTGTCAGCAATAACTTCATCTTCGCCTTCAAAGCCAGCCGCTACATTACCCATATGAAAAAACTGAAAGATCCCGAAGACCCTCTTAGGAAATTACTTGATGTCACCGACGCCCTTGGCTCACAACTCGGACCGATATTGTTTCAATTGCCGCCGCACTGGAACTGTAACATCAAACGGCTTGAGCAGTTTCTAAAGGCGCTGCCGAATGGTCGAATCTACGCCGTTGAATTCCGGGATCCGTCATGGTGGCATGATGATGTCTACGATCTGCTGCGACAATACAATGCTGCATTTTGTATCTTTGATCTTCGCAATACGCTGAGCCCGAAAGAGATTACCGGTGATTTTGTTTACGTCAGACTCCATGGTCCCTCCCGTAGGTCTTACCAGGGCAGCTACAGTCCCGAAAATATCGCCGGATGGGCGGGGGCGTTTGCCGCATGGCGCCGTAAGGACCACGAAATATACTGTTTTTTTGATAATGACCAGAATGGCTATGCACCGCAAAATGCCCGGCGCCTGGTTACGATGGTGTGAAGTATCCGACAGATACCTATTGTCCGGATACAGGCATTTCCTCTGATAGTAGATCAATAACTCAGTTTTCGCAGGACAACAATCTATTGCGGTGACAGCATTGTCAGGTATTGTTTGAGCACCGTGGCATGATTGCGCTCGCTGTCCGCGGCGGCAAAAAGGAGTGTCACCCGCCCCTTTATGGCCCGCTCGGCCAGCGGACGCAGTTTGTCACGGTGCTTTTTTAACTCCGCCAGATACCGTTTGCGAAATTCCGCCCATTGGCTGCGATCCGCATGAAACCATTTCCGCAACTCATCCGATGGCGTAATTTCCTTATCCCACTCGTCAAGTTGCGCTTTTTCCTTACTGATGCCCCGGGGCCAGAGACGGTCTACCAGAATGCGGTAGCCATCGTCAGCCGACGGCACTTCATAGATTCGCTTCAAGACAATAGACATACTGAAAAATACTCTTACCTGATAATCTCGTCAAATATAAGGTGGAAATTCATTCATTAATTCAGATCAAACACCAGCACTTCGGCATTGTCAAGACCCGTCAGTTTGATTTTATTTTCCTCACTCACCGCGGCGCCATCACCCGCCGCAAGGGCCGAGTCATTGAGCTTCGCTTCTCCCGACGCCACATGAATCCACAAATGGCGACCATTTTCAATAGGCATTTCAACCGCCATATCCTTCTCCAGTACCGCGGCATATATTCGGGCATCCTGATGAATCGTTACCGAACTATCACGGCCATCGGACGATGCGATCAGGCGCATCTTGCCGAGTTTTTCTTCCCGTGAGAAATGCTTCTGCTCATAACCCGGTTCGATGCCGTTGTCCTGCGGGAATATCCAGATTTGCAGGAAATGGCCCTCTTCGGTATCCGAGGGATTAAATTCGCTGTGCAAAACGCCCGTTCCGGCCGACATCCGCTGCACATCGCCCGGTCGGATGATCGAGCCATTGCCCATGCTGTCTTTATGTTCCAGCGCACCCGCCAGCACATAGGTGACAATTTCCATTTCACGATGCGGGTGGGTACCGAAACCCTTGCCCGGCGCAACGCAGTCGTCATTGATAACCCGCAGGGTTCGAAAGCCCATATGTTCGGGATCGCGATATTCCCCGAAGGAAAAGCTGTGATACGAATCCAGCCAGCCCAGATTGGTATGCCCCCGCTCGGACGCTTTTCGGATAGTGATCATAACTGTCTCCGGTGGTTTCTTTATGTGCTGATATAACAATAATTCGCGGCGAAATGATCCCCAGAACAAAAAACGCCGATTCGGGGATAATACCCCGGACCGGCGTTTACAGCGCAATACTCTTACATTGCCCAGTTAAACAAATCAGCCAGTTCCAGTTTCAGCGTTTTGACTTTTCCCTGGCGCCGGACGTCCACAGTCAGCACCGTGCCGGGGTCTTTTTTCAGCAGGCGGTTGAAGGCAATAATTCCGCCAAGATTCTCTGCCTCGATATCATTGACAGCAATAATGACATCATCGAGTTTGAAACCGGCCTTCTCCGCCGGTGTGCCGGGGGAGACATGGATTACGACAAGGCTGTCTTCGGGGGTATTGGCGATCTGAAGGCCGCTGTTATCGCGCGGAAAATCTGTGCCGAAATCATCTCCCGGCTCGACAATCATCTGTTGATTGTTATAATCAAAATACAGCACAAAATGCCGGAGTAGCGTATTGCCTATATTGCCGGCATGTTCGGTATAGCCGAAACCGCCCTCGCCGCGTTCGGTCGGTACCGAAACTTCCAGGCCCTCGACAGTAAAGCCGGCCATTTCCATAGTCTTACTCAGCAGGCGACGCCTCGGCTGCGATCCCCCGGCGCCATGGCCGAGCGCATCAATCCCGGGTACATCCAGAAGGCCGTGCTCAGCGGCATAGGGATAATGATAACTCATACCGCCGGCGCCGAGATCAAGCGACCACAGACCACCGTACTTGCCATCGACCATAACCGATACTTCGAAGGTGTTACCATCGGAAATCGGGGTTTCCAGAATCACACCATCGCCGGCATACGAAAAACTGTCGGGGTGATAAAACGACAGCATCTCGTTGGCGTAATCGACTTTCGTTATCAGGCGTGACAGGAAATCATAGCCGAGAATTCCGACGACCTCCATATTCAGCCATCTATCGAAAATCTCACTAATTTCGATCACCGCCGCTGTTTGCTTATCGAACTCCAATCCCGGCAGCGAAAACGGCGGCAATTCCGTAAATGAAACATCGATCAAATTACCGGTACCCTGCCCCTTGATTTTACCCTCGATCGGCAAGCCCAGTTCACGGGCGAAATTATTATCGATCACGGTGATACTGGCGCCGGAATCGAGAATCCAGAGACAGGTCTTGCCGCCCAGTTCAACCGGCAGATAAATATGATTCTCGATAAATTGAAAGGGAATGTCTTCGGCCACAAATCCTGAGGTAAAACGAAAATCCTCAACATCTTCCGAGGGCGGTTCGAACATCTTTGTATCTATCGGGACATTGAATTCTACTGTTGTAAAGGTCATCTCCTGAGTCATTCCGCTGGGATAAGATACCGATACCTGCTTGAAGGCAAAGGGCATCCCATCGACCTCACGATAATCCGAGTGCCAGGTGGTACTTTCTCCCTCGGGGGAGACCGCAATTGTCTTGATCAGCATAAATGATGATGTGTCATAACATTGCGTCGAGACATCATTGTTAATGCTATTAGTGAACCGTATTAAATAACAATCTTTACCCGACGCTGTATCAATTCCCTCAAAGGTCACGTCGAATATTTCCGATTCCGGGTTAAGATATTCATATTCAGAAAGATACGTTTGTAGTTGTCTTTGCTTTCGGGTCTGTTCATCCTGCAGAATCTGGAGTTTGCCGTTCTGATCAACCATCCAGGCAAACTCGCCATTGTCACCGGACGTCTGTGTGATAATTTTCAAATCGACTTCCTGGCGATTGAGAATCGGGTCTTGAGACCAATTGACAAAAGTACCTTCGAGCCCGGTTCCAACCAGTACCAGTTGACCCTCGACATGGCTGGTGGAAAAGCTCTTTACTTTGTCAAGCCCGCCCATGGCTTCAAAATGACGGTCAAGAATGTCAAAGGAATCATTCAGGGCTTTGGCGAGCGCAGTCGCCGATGTAAGAAACAACACTATAAGAACTAACACGAATGTTACACAATGCCTCATCGCGCACCTTCCTAATTGGAGTAGAGAGTACAATTTAAAGCTACGATACATGAGCATCGCAGTTTCACTTCAGCGTTGTTGTAGTCAAAAATATCTCTAAAAATATCTTGACAAGTGTGTCAAAACTGACGATACTGTCAAATAATTGGATGTTTTTCATGACACGATGAAATGACTGCCAAAGCCGCTGTTAAAAAGACCGGGATTCTGTCGCGTCAGCAGCGACGAGTCACGCAAACCCGCGAAAAGCTGCTCAATGCCGCCCGTCTGGTCTTCACTGAAAAAGGGCTGGGGGCATCGGTCGATGAGATTTCCGAACGCGCCGATGTGGCGCGGGGGAGTTTCTATTACCACTTCAAGAACAAAGAACGCCTGATTCGCTATATCGTCGATGATATCCTCAGTCAGTTAACCGATCGTATGGTCTCGGAATGCTCCGGGTGTAAGGGGCTGGAGGCGGTACTTGATGGCATGATTGAAGCGCATCTCGGTTTCTTTTCATCCCGCTGGGAAGATTTTGTCCTCTATTATCTGGGACGTGCCGATTTGACCCTGACGGATTCGTACGATGGCCTCGAGAAACCATTTCTGGAGTATGCCCGCAGTATCGAACGGCTCATCGATGCGAGTATCAATGAACCGATCTCTGAGACTCGTCTGCGGCGGGTTTCCAATGCTATCGCCGGGTTCGTGTCCGGATATTATTCGTTTGCCAGCATCGCCACCCCGACGATCAATATTGAAAAGGAATTTACTGCGCTGCGGCAGGCATTTGTCTCCAGCCTGGCGCGTTTTGCACGAGAGGCATTGCCAGACCGTCAGGTGCGATGGTAGGGTATCTGTAAAAAAAGGCCGGTATAGTCCCTGTGGCTGCCGGTATAAATGATGTCGCCACAACGTTCGGTACGTAAAGGAGAAGAGCGCCGGACATGAGGAAGGCGGTATTTGACCCACTTCCGGAGTCATCCGACCCGGTGGCCGTTTCCGGCGGTTATCGGGATAAACAGATTTATCAGACAATTGAAATCATGCCCCGAGGGGTTCAAAACCACATTACAGGCCGTATCCCGGTACTGCGGTAGCCGCCGTTACAAGGGAACGCACCTGTATGTCAGGCAAACCGAAAAGTGGCGGCCCCCTCGGGGATATCCCTGGAGATTAGATTATGCCGGGGATGATATACAATAGAATAGGCGGCGGCCGTTGACTGAAAGTATGATGTGCCTCATCATTTTGCACTCCAGCGCGGCCGTGAATTTGACACCATATACTATGTGAAAGGCTTATGAGGCGATGAAACGATCAAAAAAATCACCGCAATGTCCACGCTGTTCCAGCAAGGATGTCCTTTTGGAAGATTCATATGACGGCGTCGATATCTATGTCTGCTCGGAATGTGATCACGAATTCGAAGTCGGCGGTTCGACGTCGAAAAACCGGGTATCCGAATATGCTGCCAGCGACGAATACGAAGATACTCCGGTTGATGATGACTGGGACGACGAATAAGTGATTTCACGATATATCCGGCTGAGACTGCTCAAAGCAGGTTTTCAGCCGGTCGATCTCAGGGTGCAGGGCAGACCCGGGGTATGGCGATAACAACCACTATACGGGATGGCATCGCCACCCATACCGAAACGGGTACGCTGGTTAATCTGGCCGGTAATTATGATTACCTGAGCCGCGGCTATTATTTATCTCTGGATATCGAAAACAGCGGCAGAGTTGTGCGGCCGTCGTGTAAAGCCATGCTCGACGCCTACATTCCGCCATTGTTTTTGGAGAAAGCGGCATTGGCCGGCGTACCTGTTCCACATTACTATATCAGTAACGGCTATTTCGAGCCGCCGGTCATTGTGGATCCGATCAATCCCTTTACGCTCAAAGGGCGGATTGTCCTGAAAACTGGCCGGGCGCGGCGCATTGCCAAATCGTTGACCCGCAATTTTACCTATGCTGTTTGCTGCCAGGAGATTCCGTTGGGCGGCAAGGTAGCGGTATTCCGGTCTGTTCTGGGATGGTCTTCTAATCCCCATTATCGCGAACTGGCCGCGGTGGTATGGCAGGTATTCGAAATCCCTCTGGCGACAGTACGGGTGATTGTACTCAACGATGGCACTATCCTGCTCAGCGATATTTCACCATTGTTCGTGGAGGATTTGCGCGTCCGCGAAATTCGGTATCTTCAGGAGCATGCCACATGGGACAATTAGGTATTTATGTGGAGCGGTATACAATTTCGAGTTCCGATGAGATGAACTCACTCATGCGCCTCAGCCAGGTGGCGCGCAAGCTCGCACACCGCGTGGATTTTCTTTTTCGGACTGATATGTATAAGATTCCACAATACGATGCTATCTACATCCGCGCCCTGACCGATCCGTTGAACTCGGCGTATGTTGCCGCCCGGACTGCGGAGATGCATGGTATCAGGGTAATCGATGATCCCGATTCGATTCGGATTTGCTGCGATAAAGTCAATATGTATGGTCACTTAATGGCTGCCGGCATCCCGATCCCGAGAACGCGGATTATCGAACGGCGGTCAATCGGTTCGGCTATTGCGGCTCACTTGTTTGATGATTTTGGCTGTCCGCTGGTACTCAAAGCACCCAACAGCAGTTTTTCCATGTATGTGGAAAAGGCATCAACAGTCGAGGAATTTCAAACCGTCGCCCGTCGTTTCCTCAGGCGGGCTGACCGGGTTGTTGTACAGGAATTTATTCCATCGGCCTTTGACTGGCGCGTGGGTGTCTTGAACAGGCAGCCATTGTATGTTTGCCAATATGTCATCCCCAAACGCCGCTGGAAAATCCTGACCTATACCGCCGATGGCAAAGCGGTCTATGGCCCGATACGAAGTATACCCCTGCATCAGGCACCTGCGGGTCTCATCGAATGTGCGGTAGCGGCCGCCAACGCCGTTGGCGGGGGTTTGTATGGTGTTGATCTGAAACAATATGATGATGGGTTTGTGGTTATCGAAGTCAACGATAATCCGACCATCAATGCCGGAGACGAAGATCGGGCCAATGGCGATCTCTATGAACATTTGATCCGATTTTTGCTTCCCTCGAAAGGCTGAACATGGCTGAATATCAACTCAGACTGGCCACAAGTCATGATCTCAATGATCTGGTGCGTCTCGAAGAAATCGCTTTTACGACCGATCGCTTTACGCGCGACCAGATCGATTATCTTTTGACCGAATCACGAGCGTCGACTCTTGTACTGGAGAACAAGACATCAATTGCTGCCGCCGCCTGCGTGCTGTGGCGACGATCTCATGCGGCCGCGCGGCTCTACAATATCGCCGTGGATCCATCGCTGCAGGGACAGGGTCTCGGTGCACGGCTTCTCGACGAATGCGAACTGGAGGCCGCCCGCCGGGGATGTGCCCGGATGACTTTGGAAGTTCGCGAGGACAATGCGTCGGCGCTTCAATTTTATCTTCGCCGGGGCTTTGAAATCGTCCGGTCCATGAGCGACTATTATCCCGATGGTACCGCCGGCCTGAAGATGGCCAAAGTACTTGATCGCGATGTGCCTGTCAAACTGCGCTACAATGTTCCCTATTATCATCAGACGCTTGATTTCACCTGTGGTCCGGCCTGTTTGATGATGGTGTTGAAGCATTTCAGCCCTGACATTGAGCTGAACCGTTCCCTGGAAATTACACTATGGAAAGAGGCAACCCTGGTTTTCATGGCATCGGGATTCGGCGGAACCGATGGCTATGGCCTGGCGCTGTCGGCCCTCACACGTGGTTTGAGCTGTTCTATGGCTACCTCCATGGAAGCTACCCCGCTGCTCAAATCTGTGCGCATAGTCAAGAAACGCGAAGTCATGAAAATCGTCCACAATGATCTCCGGCGCAAAGCCAAAAAAGCCGGTCTGGGCAGCGCTATCTATGAATTCGGTATGGAAGAAATCATTGCGGCCCTGCATCGCGAGATGCTGCCGATCGTGATGATCAGCACCTATCGACTGACGGGCGACCGGGTGCCGCATTGGGTCGTGGTTACCGGCTTTGATCGTGATAACGTCTTCATTCACGATCCCGATATTGCCTCATATAAAAAAGACCGTTCACGTGCTCGGCATCTGAAAATCGAAAAATCCGAGTTTTTGAAGATGACCCGCTACGGCAAGGAAGTTTATCGGTGTCTGCTCCTCTTAGGGCGGAAGCAGGTAACCAAAGATTAATATGATTTTCTGCTTGAAAAATTGCATATGCAATAAAGGACGGGAACAATGCCCGTCCTTTTTGATTTTTGTACGATGCGGTGTATGTACGCAGGCGTCAGTATTGGGTTATCAGGACATCTTTACTTTCAGCATACTGTCCATACCGAACGCGGTGTAAATGCCTTTGGTCGTCTGATCGGCGGCCAAATTGTATTTTTCGATGGGGTCGCCCATACCGAGACCATCGACAACGGTGCGAAACGGTCTCTGGCCGCGCGGCAATTCGATCACTCTCAAGACGGCGTCGGCGACCATCTGCGGGCTGGGAGCGTCGTCGCCCTCGAAGTTCTTCCCGAACTCACCCATCATTTTCTCCGGGGCATCCGACATGTCGCCGTATGATTTAATCCGGTCCTTATCGCCGGCCTTGAGGGCATTGGGCCCGAAATCGGTGCCATAGCCGCCCGGCTCAACGATGATCGACTCGATCCCGAGCGGTGCCAGTTCGACCCGATAATTATCGGCCAGCGCTTCGAGTGCATGCTTGGAAGCATTGTAGGGTCCCATGAAGGGAATCACGAAACGACCCAGCAGGCTCGAGATATGAATCAAAAGTCCTGATCCCCGGCTGCGCATATGGGGAAGAATCGCCCGATTCATGCGCTGCACGCCGAACACATTGAGATCAAACAGCGTTTTCCAATCATCGATAGTAAACGCCTCCTGCAAGCCAAGCGCCCCGGCGCCGGCGTTGTTGATGACAACATCGATGTTGCCGGCGAGCTTGATCGCCCGGGCGACTCCGGTCTCGACGCCGGCATCGTCGGTAACATCGATATTGACAATATAGGCACCCTTGGAACCCAGCTCATCGGCGGCCGCCTTGTTGCGATTTTCCGGGTCACGCATGGATGCTGCCACCGTATGTCCGGCCGCCAGCAGCGTGCGTGCTGTCAGCAATCCAAATCCATTGCTGGCTCCGGTAATTAAGACAGTCTGGCTCATGTAATTTATTCTCCTCGTTGATAGTTGACTATTGTGAACAAAGACATTTTTACCTGCTGCTGTATGCATAGTATGTACTTATAGCCCCGCCGTAGTTGTGACAGAAAGAGCAGGCGTCTGAATACGTCCTTTGCAACCGCTAAAACTATAAATAAGTTCCATCATGGTACGCGCCTATGCAAAATAAATATAGCGCTTGGATTTAGTAATCGTCATATTGGTTTCACGAGTATTTTCACAGGCTGTCAGCCCGTGCACGCTTGCCAATCAGCCATCTATCAAGCAAGGAGAATACCATGATCTCGATACTATCCTTGTGGCTGCCGATTTTACTTTCGGCAATAGCCGTCTTTATTGTCAGTTCCTTTATTAATGTCCTGTTGCCGTGGCATCGCAACGACTGGAAGAAGGTGCCGGCCGAAGCCGATGTCATGAGTTCGCTGCGCGGCTTTGCTATTCCTCCGGGTGATTATGTTTTGCCCCATGCCGCCGGCCCGCAGGAAATGAACAGCGATGCCTACAAAGAAAAAGTCAAACAGGGACCGCTGGCGCTGATTACTATCATGGATACCAGTTCGCAGAATATGGCCAAAAGCATGGTCTCCTGGTTTGTTTACTGCATTGTCATTAGTATCCTGGCTGCCTACATCGCCACTCGGGCGCTGACTCCCGCCGCCGAATATTTGGAGGTGTTCCGTTTTACCGGTGCCACCGCCTTTATCGGGTATGCAATGTCTTTACCGCAGAACTCGATATGGTTCCATCGCAGCTGGGGATCAACTGTCCGCTTTATGATTGACGGTCTTATCTATGGCCTGCTTACCGCCGGATTTTTCGGCTGGCTCTGGCCGGAGGTTTGACAAGACCGATCGCAGCGCCATAGCATCGTATCGCCAGGACCTTGACGCCGGATTGTCATTGGTTATCATTAGCTGGAGAGATTATACCATACCGTGGAGTCATTTATGAATCTGGTACAGGAAAAGTCCGCGCAGGCCCGCAAACTGGTTACCGAATTCGGTTATGACTGTTGGCTTACCTTTGTCCGCGAAAGCTGCATCAATGGTGACCCGGTACTTGATTTCATTCTTGGCGGGGATGTAACCTGGCACTCAGCCTTTGTCTTTGATAAAAATGGCCGGGCCACAGCGATCGTTGGCAATTTCGATGCCGCCGCCGTCGAAGATACCGGTGTCTATGACAAAGTTATCGGCTATGTCAAAAGCATCGAGGAACCGCTGGGTGATCTGCTGTCAGAACTGGATCCGAAAAGTATAGCCATCAACTACTCATCCGGTTCGGAGGTCTGCGATGGCCTCACTCACGGCATGTTTTTGTATCTGCAGAAATTACTCAGCCGAATCAGTTTTGATCACTGCCTCGTCTCCGCTGAACCATTGCTCAGCGCTTTGCGTCAGCGCAAAAGCCCCACGGAAATTGCGAGAATCAAAAAAGCTGTCGATGAAACTGAAATAATCTATTCGAAGATTCCAGATATCATAACGCCCGGCATTACCGAAAAACAAATTGCCGAGTTCATGCAGAAGCAGGCCTTTGATCATGGCTATGGCATGGCCTGGCAGCCATCGGCCTGTCCGGCGGTTTTCGCCGGGCCCGATGCCTCCAGCGGACATTATGGCCCCACTGATCGAAAACTGGAACCGGGGCATATTCTCCATATCGATTTCGGAATCAATGTCGAGGGTTACTGCAGCGATCTGCAGCGGGGCTTTTATGTCCTGCGCGAAAACGAAGATCGCCCACCCGAGGACGTGCAGAATGCCTATGATACGGTCTTTCATGCCATTGCCGAGGCAGCCTCGGCCCTGAGACCTGGAGTTATCGGCAATGATATCGATACGATTGCCCGTTCGGTTATTACTTCGGCCGGTTATGAAGAATATGCCTGCGCGCTGGGCCATCAGGTTGGCCGATACGCCCACGATGGCACCGCATTGCTGGGACCGAAATGGGAAAAATATGGCGAGAAACCATTTCAGAAAATCGAGAAAGGCATGATATTTACCATAGAGCCGCACGTGCGCGTCCCCGGCTATGGCATGGCCAGTATTGAAGAGATGATCATTGTTACCGACGATGGCTGCGAATTTTTATCACAACAGCAGCGGGAAGTTTATCTGATAAGTATGGACTGAATTGCCGATATATAGTCTATGTCTTTGTCCTCTCTCATACTGCGACATACGGCCATACCCCTGATTTTGCATCGTGAACATCGGGGAGAGGCTCTCCGGTATCGGCGCCATTTTACGGAAAGCCAATGGTGGCCGCTGCATAAGCTGCGGGAATTACAATGGGAAAAGCTGCAACGACTCCTGCGGCATGCGCATACTACCGTACCCTATTATCAGAATTTGTTTGCCGAACATGGCCTGACGCCGCGTTCCTTTACCGATTTTGATGATTTGCGAAAAATACCCGTTCTTGATCGCGACCTTATCAGGAAACACCGTGAGGATTTAATCTCGAGAGAATACGATAAGGCACAATTGCAGGAGTTCGGTACCGGCGGGACGACACGGCGCCGGATGATGCTCTATCGCGATCATACCAGCAACAACATCAAGGCGGGGGCGGCCTGGCGTTTTGAATCTTTCATGGGCCGTCACATCGGAGACAAACTCTGTTATTTCTGGCCCTACCATGGCGATTTCAGTCCCCGAATCAAGCTGCGAACAAAAATCAAGGACCGGTATCTGTTACGCGAATTGATGTTTTATGCCGGGGCACCATCGGAGCAATCACTGGAGCATTTTTACAGCACACTGAAACGCTTCCGGCCGCAGTTTCTTAAAGTTTTTCCCAATGCGCTGTATGCCTTTGCCAAACATGTTATCGCCAATGGCTATTCTATACCGGATATCAAATGCATCATGACTACCGGCGAAGCATTGGAGCAGCATCATCGAGAGGTGTTCACACAGGCGTTTGATGCCGAAATTTACAACATGTATGGTTCCCGCGAGGTGGGCAATTCCGCCTGCGAGTGCGAGTATCATCAGGGCCTGCATGTGGCCATGGAAACGTCATATATCGAAGTCATCGCGGACAACCAGCCGGTTGATGATGATACCGAGGGTGAATTTATAATCACCGATTTGACCAACTATGGCTTCCCGCTGATTCGTTACGCCGTCGAGGATTTCGGCAGGCGGCTGTCCGGGCAGTGCGCGTGCGGGCGCCACCTCCAAAGACTCAGCCCGGGAATCGGGCGAATGATGGACATGTATATCGCACCCGATGGCGGCCGCCATTCAGCGTTGGCCCTTTCCGCCTATATCTCCGAACAGGGACCGCCCATGGGACAATTTCAGTATATACAAAAATCGCTCTGTGAGTATCACATCAAGATTACCGATGATCCACCGGTGACAAAAGAAATTACTGATCATGTCACCAGTGTGTTCCATTATTTAATTTCGCCCGATATTAAACTGACCTTTGAGGCGGTTGACGCCTTGCCAAGAGAAAGCTCTGGCAAAATACGGTATTTCATTTGTGAGGCGGATGGTTCTGCACATCACGGCAATGATTGACAACTGACGGATCCGGCTAATGTGCGAATAATCAAACTGGCTATATTTTAACTGTTCCCAGAGGTACCTCAACTCCATATATTGGATAGGTATGATAATCGAGATTACACGACCGGATCGAAACGATGTCAAAGAATTACATCAATTGTTCGATATCACCATTCGTGATACATTCGAACGTGAGGGCATCGTCGAGGCTTCCATCGATGAAATCATGGTGGAAGTGGAAAAACAGAAGCAGTTTTTGCGTAATGATCTCGACACCGGCGGTCGTGATGAGTATTTTCTGATCGCGCGTAGAGATGATCGAATTGTCGGGACGATCGCTTACGGGCCGCCAAATCATATGATTCTGAAATACAGTAATATCGCCGTCGCCACTGTCCCGGAAATCAAAAGTGTCTACATTCATCCCGACTACCAGAGACAAGGGATCGGTACGAAGCTCTTAATGACTGTTGTCGATATTCTCCGAGATCGGGGATTCACACAATTTTGTCTTGATACCGGATACAAAAGCGCCCAGGTATACTGGCAAAAAAAACTCGGACCGCCACTCGTAACGATCGCCGATTATTATTCCGACGGCACCGCGTATATGATCTGGGTGGTCGATAATCATAACCCACTCGCAGAGTAGGTTTCGTCTTAAACCGGCTAAGTTGTAAAGTATAAAAAACATATCCATCACTCGGTATCAGAAGGCGGTCAGCAGACCAGGGATAAACTTCTCTTTTCGGGTGGGTTATAGACTTCTGTGAAAACCTCCGAATCTGTCAGGCAGTATACATATCACCTGACGCAACCATAAATCAGGAATATCTCATGGATCAATTTTACAAAGATATAATCTGGTCGCAATTCGGGGCAGCTCTCGATACACTCGAAAACGCTGTTACTCTCTGTCCGGATAACCTCTGGACCGACCCAACTCACCATTACTGGTACTGGGTGTCGCATACGACCTTCTGGCTCGATTATTATCTTGATACTAAAAAAGAGAGTTTCCATCCCCCGGAGCCATTCGGGATGGAAGAGATGGACCCTGCCGGCGTGCTACCACCTCGGGTATATACCAAAGACGCGTTACTGGCTCATCTGGCTCATGGTCGCCGGAAGTGCCGTGAGACAATCCAAAATCTTGATGATACTGTCCTGGCCCAAACGATTAAATTTTCTTCAGGGACGCTCAATTTCGGGGAGTTATTACTCTATAACATGCGTCATGTGCAGCATCATGCCGCGCAGTTAAACCAGCTTTTGCGTCAGCATGCCGACATCGGAGCCAGATGGTTGCACAAGGCGAAGTAGGACCAACCTTGGGGTAGGTGCGAGAATCCCCTCGCCCGCTGCTATCCCAGCGTGTCTGCAACCAGTGCGCATTCGACTGTAACCTGTGGCAAAACACTATGCTATAAACTAATCAGTTAGTTAAACGAGCTGGCTTAGCGCAGGATGAATCTTAATTTTATATGTCATCATTGATTAATTACCCTTTTTCAACAGGCCCTGAAGACCTGGAGTACCGCAGCAATGGCAACATACCTCAACAAATAGATAAACCCGCGACTCCGCAGCATAGCTGCTCCGTAGTGGGCGACTAATACTTGAGTCTTCGCATCAAATATCGGGGTACCACACCCGGCAGGGTGTGGCATCCGGATCAATGGCAACATAGCTCAACAAATAGATAAACCCACGACTCCGCAGCAAAGCTGCTCCGTA
>CAZGLR010000013.1:0-13655 GCA_964526635.1 uncultured Ignavibacteriales bacterium
TTTCAGACTATGATGTGCAGCGGGCTTCTGCTAAAGCTGACAATCCATTCCCGATCCTGCGCATCGGGCATCGGCCCTTTCGAAATATATATAATGATTATGCTTGTGGCAAGCATGATTACGGGAACCCGGCAATCGCGCTGCGATTGTCGGGCCACCCGGGCCTCCTCATGTCAATACGGCGGTGTTGCTACGTACCTGAATAAACACCCTCTTTCGGGGTCTGATGAGTACCAAACCCAATATTCGGAGTAGGTAACATCACTATGCCGTGAAATATTTATATTTGATCCTTTGTGAATTATAAGCCAATTATTTGAATACTCGGTATCTCCATATTTATAATTGAGAAACAGCGCATATATGGTCCTGGAATGTGCGATGCTAATAATACCCTTCTGAACTGCGCCTTTCAAATCACAGACCATTGCTACCGATGTATCGGGAAGACCAGTAAATTCGTATTTCCTCCTGACTAAAATCGAATCTAATTTATCTGCTGTAGGTGAAACTCTGTCAATGTTACAGCCTAAAGCCTCGTTTGTTGACTCCACATAGAGTAGTTGACCCGTTTGAGCGTCTAAGTAGGCTTTAAATGTCCGGAAACAACCATTCACAGTATGATCGGTCTGAACGTAGATACTATCCACTGTTATCTCATACATAGCCTTCTGGGATAGTAGTTTTGATATAAATGGTAACTCTGGATGATTGAGTTTATCATGAGTGTTCATAAGTTTGCAATGTAAATTGTAACTTTCTATACCAATGTATTTCTGGAACATTATGTTGGCTTCGGCTTTCGATATTAATCCTGCTTGATTGTTCGATCCTGCATTGCCGCTTTCGCACAGAATGGGCCAGAAAAGAAGAACCATAAGCATGGCATAAGTTTGCATGAAAGTTGTTGTTTTTTCTATTTTCATTTGATTATCTCTCTTTCAAATCCGTTGCTAATGGTAATTAAGCCCGGGTGCCCCACAGCTTGCTGTGGGAATGTCATATCTTATCAAACTACTCCGTACCCCACTCGGCGTCTGAGTGGGTTTGTTTTACGCTTTCAGACTATGATGTGCAGCGGGCTTCTGCTAAAGCTGACAATCCATTCCCGATTCTGCGGATCGGGCATCGGCCCTTTCGTAATATATATAATGATTATGCTTGTGGCAAGCATGATTACGGGAACCCGACAATGCGCAGGGCGATTGCCGGGCCACCCAGGGCAGGAAATATATCTATTTTTTTTTGGCAGGTCTCTATGGGGGACCTGCTCGGCTTAAACAAGGCCGTACCGTTGTGGCGCTCCCATTTATGGGAGCGCCCTGAGTGATTTATCAAAAATAGATGCCAGCGCGCCTCTGAAGAGGCGCGCCACAACGGGGGACGGGCAGCCCGCCACTTAGGGCGGGTTCCTGCCATAACTGATCTACCGGTGGCCCGACAATGCGCAGCAACATCGTTGCGCTGCATTGTCGGGTTCCCGCACACTCAATTTGACCATTTCATCATGAAGATATAATAATATATTTAATTCATAGCCACTTTGTCAATTGTATTGTTCCTGTTATTGTCGCCCTTGTATCATTTATAGGTTGTGCCAAAATTTCCTTAATCAACAATAATATTATATTGCCTTATGTACTCATTTCGGCAGGGAACCCATTGCGAAAGTGGACTTCATCGGGCAAAGATAATAACTTCTCAATCATGCTCCCCCCACCCCCACACAAAAAAAACGCCCGGGGGCGTCCCCACCCGGGCGTTTGATCTGTATATATATTGTGGTACCCCTCAACGCGTGGCGTCGATATCATACTTCTTAATCTTATCAAACAGCGTCGTATAATCGATCTTCAGAATCTGCGCACAACGTCGTTTGTTGCCCCGAACCTGATTGAGCACCCGGATAATCGCCGACCGCTCGGCCTGGGCCTGAGCATGGGAGCCGATATCTTTGAGGCCGGCACCCTCGCGCATCTGGATTTCGTTGTTGGATTTCAGGCGGATGGCCATATGTTCCGGCTTGATCTTCTTGCCTTCACATAAAATAATCGCGCGTTCGATCGTATTCTCCAGCTCACGGACATTACCCGGCCAATGATATTTTTCCATCAGCGCCAGAGCATCTTTGGACAATGATTTCTGCCGCTTGTTCATATCACGGCAATACCGGCGGATAAAATGCTCCGCCAGAATCTGGATATCATCGAGCCGTTCGCGCAACGGCGGGATTGTGACCGGAAAGACTGACAGACGGTAATACAGGTCCTCGCGGAATCTTTGCTTTTCGATCAGTTCTTTCAAGTCGGCGTTCGATGCCGCAATCACGCGCGTATCGACTTTAATCGTCCGGGTGCTGCCGAGCCGTTCGATTGTCCTTTCCTGCAAAACCCGCAGGAGTTTGGCCTGCAGGGAGATGTCCATGTCGCCGATTTCATCGAGGAAAATCGTCCCGTTATCGGCGATTTCGAATTTGCCGATCTTGCGGGTGACCGAGCCGGTAAATGCTCCCCGTTCGGAGCCAAAGAGTTCGTTTTCAAGAAGCTCGCGCGGAATGGCGGCGCAGTTGATGGCGATAAACGGTTTATCTTTGCGCGTCGACAGATTATGAATCGCCCGGGCAAAGAGTTCTTTACCGGTACCGGATTCGCCCTGCAAAAGCACCGAAGTATCCGAGCCGGCCACTTTCTGGATCAGTTTCTGGACTTCGATGATTTTTTCATTCTGGCCGACGATTTCCTCCATCCCCAGCCGATAGCCCAGCTCTTCGCGCAGGACCTCGTTTTCGGCCATAATGCGCTGCGACTGCAGGGCCTTGTCAACCAGGACCAGCATGTGTTCAGAGTCAAACGGCTTGGTAAGGAAATCATAGGCGCCCATCTTCATGGCCGATACGGCGGTCTCGATAGTGCCGTAGGCGGTCATGACAATCACGGCCGTATCCTGATTGACTTCTTTGATATTGGACAGCACCGTGAGGCCATCCATATCGGGCATTTTCAAATCGGTGATAACCAGATCGTACTGTTTACTGCGGATTTTTTCCATCCCATCGGGGCCATTGGCGGCCGTTTCAACCAGGTAACCCTCTTCGAGCAGGGTCTGGGACATCATTTTCCGCATTGAATCTTTATCGTCGATAACTAAAATGGACGACATACACTCTCCCGTGGATTGCCGGTGCAGTTGTTACTTATGCTGTATGTTCAGCGATATTTCTCTGACCATCCGGTTTATCGCCGCGGACCGGCGCCAGACAGGCCAATATGGCATCGTTGACAGGTCAGGCGGCATATTCCGGCCATATGTACAGACAGCGATACACTGATAATATCGGCCGAAACCCATAATGGTGGAGAGCCGGGAGTGTTCAAAATTGTAACATAATTGGCGGGCTATGGCCCGCAGCAACGGGCGGGGGAAAAGCCCTGCATTAAAGCCCCCTCGCGGGTATCAAAAACGACCCGGTTCGAGGGCGATATTTTCGCCGCGTTGGGGCACTCGGGACTGTGAAACCTGAGACTCCGTGAATTCCCGATATACGACGCCTCCTCCATATAAGGAAGGGACCATATCCCGAGATTATTCACCAGCGCCATACGTTGCGCTGTGATCAGGATATCTATCAGGGAATCATTGGTGGCGTTGTCGGTGAAGATATAAACTGAGCCATAACCGCCCTCGATGATCTCTTCGTTAATGAAGAGAGTATCGATGAATACGTAGGCAAGCAGACGGTCATATCGGTCGCGATGCTGTCGATCAAATTGCAGAGTCACCTGCCTGCCCAGCGTAAGACGCTCAAGAAAAATCCGCGCAGAATCATACCACAAGTCGCCATCTTCCGGAGTATCGATTCCCAGCAGACGGACCCGTCCACGGCCATCGAGGTCAAACGTGTCGCCATCGATCACCCGGACGACGGTATATGGCCCCGTTGATTCAGTCGGACCGCGCTCACCGATCTGTCCGACAAAACGGAACAGGACCAGTATGGCCAAAAGGACGATAATAATTCCGATATGTTGCCGCTTGAGTACCATAAGTAATAATCCTGTAATATCTTATAATTCGCCGTTTTCGTAGAGGGCGGTGCTGATGCCGTCGGCCCCGCGCCGCACGGTCATCAGATGTTCAGCCATCTCCTTGACTTCCTCGATGTGCGAGACGATAACTATCTGTCGGAACCAGTTTTTCAACCCGGCCAGGCCATGCATTATAAGTTTTTGTCGTTCACGGTCCTGGGACCCGAAAATCTCATCGAGAATAATAAAGCTGTGGTCAATGCCGGCTGAGGCGGCCATCTCCAGTGAAATTGCCAGCCGGAAGCAGAGGTTGGCCAGGTCGATTTCACCGCCGGAGAAGCGTTCGATGGGAAAGGCCTCGCCGCTGTCGTACAATTTCAGATTATATTCTTCATCCAGAACGACTTCCTGGTACCGTCCCGCAGTCATGGTATAGAATAACTCCGAGGTCCGTTTCGAAAGCGCCGGTCGGATTCGTCCGATCAAATACACGCGAAAATCAGCAAATAATATCGAGAGTTTTTCGAGATAGGTCAGTCTATCCCTCAGGTCTGAAATTCGTTGTTTTGATTTCTCGAATTCATCGAGCTTATTGCGAAGTTGTTCGGTTTCGGAGTCGACCAGGGATATTCGGTGTTCCATTCGCTCGAATTCAAGACGCAGAGCCGCAACATCTTCGCGCCTTTTCTCAAGTTCCTCCTCAAGTTGCCGTACAGCCTTTTCGTCGAACTTAAGTTGCATAATTTCGGCCCGGATCGATGCAATTTCGTCATCAAGATCAGCCACCTTTTTAGTAACCTCATCAAGCCGGGCTGTGATTTCACCGCGTCGCCCGATTCGATCCTTAAGAATAAGCAGCTCTTCATGTTGCTTCCGCAGGCCGCGCAGTGTTTGCTCCAGATGGGCGAAGCGGTCGGCATCGAAAACGATCGCTCCAATTTCATTCAGCCGGGCACTGATTTCCGCCATCCGCTCCCGTTGCTGCCGACGGCTCCGTTCTATCCCCCGAATTGTTGTCTTCAGTTCGGTTAACTGTCGTTCAACGCCGGTTGCCTTTTCGAGTTGTTTTTTCAGTTCTTCCAGTTTCTTGCTGTTGGCTTTGCCATCGGTAGTAACTGACTCGAATTTTTTCTGCACCGGTATCATTTTTTGACGGATTGAAGTGATTTCAAGATCAAAATGGCGCTCGATATCAGGCAGTTCGGTGCCAAATGGTCTCAGGCAAAATTCGCAAACTGCTTCCGGACCAAGTTCTTCGATATCGGCCTTTTGTTTTTCAAGGCGGCTCAGATCCGACTGCAATGTCTGCAATTCGGCTCTCAAATTGCCGTAGTCGGCGGCCATCTCCTCGCGCCGCTTCTCGGCGGCCTCAATGGCCGATCGTAATGTGTCGGGAGTAGCCATATCCTGCTCAAGCCCGGTGATTTCTGTATTCAACCCCTGTAATTCGGCCTCCTCTTTTTGATCGGACGCTTGCAGTTGTTGTTTTTCCCGCTCAAGGCGAGATCGTTCCTGGCTTTGCGCCCGTGCCTCCTTGAGTTGCTCGAATTCCGCCTCGGTTGCGGTCAGACTTGCAGCCGCCGCCTCCAATGGTCCTATTTTCTTCTCAACTTGTTCCAGTTCAGCCAACTCAGCCGTCAGACGCGCCGCCTCGGCCGTCCTTTCACTATGCTGGGCCACGGCGCCTGTACGCTCAGCATTCAACTTATTGTAGTGCCGCTCCCGCTCACGCCCGATCCTGACCTGTTCGGCCAGCGCAGCCGTTTCCGCCTGTCTTTCCGCAGATACTTTCCTGAGATTCTCCAGAGTACGGTTAAGTTCTTTTCTGTCAGTCGATAATTCATCGATGCGGCCGGCCACCACCGAAGGATCGATCTGCAGACCGGATAAAATGTCGATTTCCTGCCGGACCTCCTTTATATCATCCTTGAGCAGTACGATAGCATTATCCAACCGCCCCACCCCGAGCATTTTGGCCAGATGGTCCTTTCTGGCTGCCGGACGGGCATCGGTTAAGGCGTTGAGCTCTTTCTGGCGGGCAAAGAAACTGGACAGGAAGCCCTTGTGATCAAGCCCTATAAGGTGAATAATATACCGATCCACTTCTCTGGTGGATACGGTATCCAGCCCCTCCCGTTCCAGCAGACGGGCTTCGCTTTTGCCGGTTTTGCCAAGAAGTGCCCGTTCCAGAACATATTGCCGCCCGGCCAGTTCAAAAGTGAGCCGTACCGAACAGTCATCACCCGGCAGTGCCCCCTGGCGTTTGATACCCTCTTTCGTGGTCCGGGCCATTTTGGCGCCATAGAGACACCATGATATCGCCTCCAGTATAGTTGACTTCCCGGAGCCATTGGGGCCGACAATACTGGTTACACCATCATGGATATCCAGGACTGTGTTAGAGTATTGACGGAAGTTGACCAGTTCCAGATGCCGCAGAATCATGAGCAAATAAGTACGACAGTCCTGGACAAAAGGCAAGACGATTTCTATAACGGCCTGATTTGGCACCAGTTAGAATTTTGAACAGGTACCCGTTCATACCGAAAAAATGCTTGACAAGACGGGAGAATTGTATATTTTTCCTTCGAGCGTGTGTCACAAGGCGTTCCTCGGGTTTGAGCCCTATTGTAAACAATAGTACCCAATGGAAGCCTGCACAACAATACCTCTTTACTGACCTTTGATGTATTGTAAAACTTGAGTACACTACGAGTTGCTTGTAGTTTTACAGGGGTCGACATTTAGGACTGCTAACGCATAATACGCGCAAGAGCACTACCCCACAGGTACGCCCGTACCTCGGTACATCCGTTAGGCGTGTTTACCAAAATACTTTCACGTGATACAGGACACGTTAATCTGACATAGCTAAGAGGAGGTGACGGTAATCTCTTCAAGTCTTTTGTAAGAGGCAATGGTGCGATAACGAATTTTGCAACTCTTCGGAGTTATTCGTCAACCTCTCTAGAGCGACTGACACCTAGAGAAAAGTTTTAACTCCTTACTCCGTACATAGGAACGCTAAGAACGAGAACTTCGGTCTATTTTCGCGCACATCCCTAGACAAGATTGCGAAAATGATACTCGACTACAGACGGCAGGTGCCTTTATGCGAGCCTGTCAACATATTGGCCCGATTGCCGATATTATGTAAGAGTATTTTCGGAGTGAACGATCTCAGATTTTTCCTAGATTTTAAGGAGGAAATAAATGTCTAAGAAACTGTTAATCGCAGTACTATCCTTGGGGTTGCTCTTTACCTTGAGTGGTGCGGTTAATGCTGATGCGTTTAAGACAGGCCTCTCTCCCGTGATGAAGACGAATCCGGATGCTGCTCGCTACGACCAGCTGACTGATGTTCCTCACAATGAGCCTGCGTTTGAAAAGCCGATTGGCGATATTAACGTCCTTTCGGAAGCGCAGACTCTCCTCCCCCCTCCCTACGTCTGCGAATACATCGACTATTCCGGTGGCGCTTCTGCCTACTTTTGGACTATTCCCGATGCTTATGGTGATGACCTCTTCAACATGAGATTCACTCCGCTCGAAGAATATGCCTGTACGCTTCTCACCGCCTACATCGGTGTGTATCCGGCCGCGTTTGTCGGAACGCCCGATATGGATGTGATAGTCTGGGATGATGATGGTTTTGGTTATCCGCTAAACGAACTTGGCCGGGTGAACGTTCCGCACGCCTCCCTGCCGACTACTACAGCCTATGCGGTGGTCGACATGTCGACTGCCGATGGTGGCGTGCCGTTTGTCTTCACATATGATCCCTATCGGAACATATATGAAGAATTCCACGTCGGCGTAACCACCACTGATCAGGTCAGTAACGTTCTCGCCATTTTGTCTGACGACGGTTCCGCCGGCGATCTCCGCAGTTCCGAAAACTGGAACGGCTTTTGGGGATTCATGGCTGACGACTGGGGCGTCGATGTCAACTTCCTTATCGGTGTTGACCTCTGCTGCGGCCTGGTACCGTTCACCGACTGCTACACCCAGTCTTATAACTGTGGTGTTGCCTATTTCTGGACGCAGCCGGATGCCTATGGCGATGATTACTTCAATATGCGCATGTCCGTCGAAGGTCCCGAGACCTTGACCAACGTCGGAATCGCGCTCTATGCTCCGTCAACCGTGGGCACCCCCGACCTCGATGTCTTCGTTTGGGGTTCCGCCGGCGGTTTCCCGGATCTTGGTAACGTCCTTTATCAGACCACGGTGCCGAATGCCTCGCTGGTCTTTTATCCGACATACAATGATGTTGACGTCTCTGCCGCTAACCTTGTGCTGCGTGATGAATTCCACGTGGGCTGGTCCACCGATGATGTTTCCGGTGGCACCCTCGCCGGTCTTTCTGACGATGGCTCCTGCGGCGAACTCCGCTCCTCAGAATACTGGGGCTCGTGGGGAACGATGCTCAATGACTGGGGTGTCGATGTCAACTTCCTGATCTATGCCGATCTCTGCCGTGATCAGTTCTCCGAATGTGTCACTTCGGCTTACTATTGCAATATAGCCTATTTCTGGCGCCTGCCGGACGTTTACGGTGATATTGCCAATGCGCAGAAGTTCACCGGTATTGGTCTTGGCTGCCGCCTCGAAGATGTTCGTATCGCCCTGTATGACAACGGCGATCCCGACATTTATACCTACAACAGTGAAGTCCAGGTCTGGGATCCGTCCGGACCGGGTGGTGTCCCGGGCACTCAGCTCAACGGTATCACTCTGACTCCGGCCGACTATAGCATCTTCCCGGCCTTTACTGAAGTTGATTTCGAACCGAACAATGTCATCTTTGAAGGTGATATCTGGATCGGCATCGAATCATTCGCGCCGACTCCGGAAACCGGTATCAGGACGTTGTCTGACGACGGCTCCTGCGGTGAACTCCGTTCGGTCGAAAACTGGTCCGGCTCGTGGTTCTATATGCTCGACGACTGGGGACTGGATCTCAACTTCCTCATGGAAGCTGATTTCTGCTGCGTCCCGCCGCCGGAACGGCCCTGTGACTACTTTGGTCCGGGCGAAGACTGGTTTACCAGTGATCACGATGCCCAGCGCACCGCTGCCTCCGATAATTCCGATGGTCAGGCTCGCGAACAGCAGAACCTGGTCTGGCATTATCCGGGCGCCTCTCCTGGTATTTTCTATGCCAAGCACGTCATCTATGATGGCATCGTGCTGGTTCCGTACCAGGATCGTATCCAGGCTCTTGACCTGGCTACCGGTGCTCCGCTCTGGTCGCTGTCCGGCCCGACCCCGTACTTCTCGACCGCGTTCCGCGGTGGCCTGACCGTCAAAGACGGTTTTGTCTATTTTGGCGCGGGTTCCTTCCCGGCCTTCTCGCGTGCCGATGTCTACACCGGTACTCTCGACTGGACCCGTAACGCTCTCAGCAATCCGCTGCCCAATGGCGGCAACACGCTCTGGGCGCCGTCGGTCATCGTCAATGTCGGCGGTACTGATGTCGTTATCTTCACCAACGCCAATGGCGCGGTCATGGCTCTCAATGCCGCTGACGGTACTGACTTTGCCGGTTGGGCGACCAACCCGTTATTGCTCGATGGCGCCTGTTTGATGACGCTGGCCACCAACGGCTCCACGATTTATGTTGGAACCGACGGTGCCGGTAATGGCGCTGGTATCTCCGGTACTCTCTATGCCATCGATGCCGCTACCGGCTCGATCGTCTGGACTGCCGATGATACCGTGCTGAAGGGTGAAGTGATCGATGATGAAGGCGATGGCGCGCCTGATCTTAAAGAGTACTTCATGGGTCCGATCGGCGTGGACTTCGATGGCAGCCTCTATGCTGCCACCGGCTTCCCGTCGGGTAATGAAGTCAACGGCCCGCCGTCCGGTGTGTACTACAAGTTCACCTCGGGTGGCTCGGTTGCCTGGTTCAAAGTCGGTCTTGCTTCGCAGGTCGGTGGTTCCGGTCCGGTGATTGACGCCAACAGCGTCTATTTCACTGGTGTCGGTAACTGGCTTGGTGAAGACGAGCCCTATGCCGCCTATTCCAAGAATACCGGCGCTCTGATCTGGGAAGCCAACAGCCCTGACTTCAGTATCAATACCGAAATGTTGCTCAATGGTGCTCTTGAGTGTACGCTGCTCGAAGCCGACCGTCTCTACACGGCCAGCCTCGACGGAAGATTCCCGGTTATCCGTACCGACGACGGTCTTATTGAGTTCGAATACAATATCTCTGTATCGCCGGTTGGTGATAATGCGGCTGCCGTGGCTGTTGCCCCGAACGGTATGGTCATCATGACCACCCGCTGGGGCGATGTCTTCGCGTTGGCTGATACCGACGTCGATCGCCCGCGTCTGCGTATACTCCAGAGTGATGTATATAAACCGGTTCCGTTCTTCTCACCGGCCAGCTTCCCGGTGACATTCGAAGAAATCTTCATGAACAATGGCCCGGCCGCCCTGACGGGTACCCTGGTCGCTGATGAAGTGGCGCCGGCTGCTGCCTATTCTGTCCGTCCGGATCGTATTAGTCGTATGTCCGGTCTGGCTGATGAAATGGTCAGCAATACCTATGATAACTTCGCCGGCAAGCTTGTTGCTGTCGACGATCCGCTGGAATTCGAAAACTCCGCTTACTCCAAAGATACCTACAGCAATACGGCTGCCTATGCGCCGCCGGCATGGCTGAATGGTTTCGTGGGCGGCCCGAACTTCTCCCTGGCTGATGGCGAGAAATTCGATATCGTTCTCGACGTCAACGGACCGCTCGTGACTCGCGGACCGCACCCGGTCTTCATCACGATCCAGTCCAATGACCCGGCATACTTCCTCGATGATCCGGCCGCCTCTCCGTACGTCGAACTCGGCGTGGTCGGTGGCTGTCTGGAAGAATTCGATACCTTGTTCTTCGGTACTTCCCAGCAGAACTTCTCGGTGATGTATAACTCCGGTAAGATCGCTGGTAATGCCCGTGACCTCGGCTTCCAGATTCAGATCGACGGTGAAGATGAGTACTTCTGTTACTTCGCTGGCTACCTGATCTTTGCCCGTCCGGAACTCGATGCCGACCATCGTGCGGTCGCCGCATGGACCGGTGGTGATGCCGCTGAACTCGGCGACAACATCTGGGAAACCTTGTTGGCTGACCCGAACTGCGGTGGCAACTGTCAGACCTTTATCGAACGTAACATCATTCTCGGTTACATCTCCAATGATGGCGGCCAAACCTATGATCCGATCATGGGTGAAGGCGCTGTCTATCAGTTCGTCGACTCGGTCGCTGATTACACGACCTCCGGCGGCGGCTGGGATGTTGACCTTGAAACTGCTCCGTTCGATGATACCCTGACCTTTGGTTTGAAGTATCAGAACACCGAATATGGCGCCTATGGCGTTGATATTCTCAACAACTTCAAGATCGTCAAGATGGATATTACCAATCGTAACTATCCGTCCACCATCGACTACCCGATCTACATGGGTATGTGGGTTGACCATGACCTTGGTGTCGGCTATGGCGCCACCGAGGGCTACAACTATGGCACTTTCTTCTTCCTCGATGACTATGATGTCGCGTGGGGCGGTGCCTGTGATGGCTTCGACGGTGTCGGTCTTGAAGAAAATACCAACATCTGGGGTGCCGGTACGATCGGTATCGACATGCTTGGTGTTCGTACTCTGGAAGCCGACTTCCTGAGCAACACCAACTGGCATACTGACTCGACCGCTATCTGGTCGCAGATTCCGGGCGCCTCACTGCAATCCCCGGCTGACGCCTGTGCCGAATCGCAGCATTCTGACCGTCAGGCCTACTACTCATTCGCCGAGCTTGATTTCTCAGCGGATGAAACGATGACCTTCGGTTACTACATCTTCGGTTACAGTGGCCCGGCGACCGGCAATAACTACAACACCTTCGATACGTCGCTCATCATCAGCACCGCAGTTGCCGCCCAGCAGTTCGCTGGCTTTGGCCGCGGTGACATCAATGATGACGGCACCGTCAACCTGGCTGACGTGGTTGCCCTGTGGAACTTCGTCAACGGTACCGGCAATGGCCCGCTGTTCCAGCACCTTGCCGACGTGAACGCCGACGATAACGTTGATATCGCCGACGTCCAGTACCTGGCCGATTGGTGGTTCGGAATCGGACCGGCTCCGATGGGTGTTTGGGTACTGCCGGATATCTGCCCGGCTCCGTAACCTGGATGCTTGTCAGATAAATGCAGAAATGCACCGAAGCAGGGCGCTATACGCGCCCTGCTTCTTTTTTTGCCCTCTTCTGAATACCCACCCGGCTTTTCACGTATTATATTATGACAGCCGCTTAACGGCCCTTTTATACTTATGAGTACTGCCAGCGACATTGACGTCTTCGCCACTTCGGCCTATCGAATCCTCAGTGATTATTTCGATATCACCACTTATCGGCCAAGTGATACCGAGGTTGTCTTTTTCGGTAACCCGATTCTTCGCAAACGCGGCTGGCGGCGCCGTCTTAAACACCGCCTGGCCGGAATCCAGGCCCATGCCCGGATCACAAGAGACGACGATGCCTATCGGATCAAAGTCCTCAAGCACGAGGCCAAACTGTCGTTCCCGCCGCTTCTTAATCTCATTCTCTTCGCCCTGACGTTTGCGACAGTCCTCATCTCGGCCACAATCCATCAGGTAGGCTTTACCTTCATCAGCGATTTCTCACTTTTGGCCTATGGGTTGCCGTTTACAATCGCCCTGCTGGGCATTCTGCTTGTTCACGAAATGGGCCATTTCATCGCCGGACATCGCCGGGGAATTGTCATGAGTTACCCATTTTTTATCCCTGCCCCGACCTTTCTCGGAACGTTTGGCGCTCTTATTAAAAGCCGGACACCGATCCGTAATCGCAATGACCTGATTATTGTCGGTGCGGCGGGGCCATTGGCAGGAGCAATCCCGGCAATCCTGGCGCTGATTATCGGTATGAGTCAATCTGAGATTGGGGCGGTTCCCCCGGAGGCCCTTATCTGGGGCGACTCGCTGCTTACTCTGGGTATCAAACTGCTTGTCCATGGCCCGATTCCGCCCGGCATGGACGTCATCTACTCCCCGATTGCCCTGGCCGGTCATGTCGGCCTGCTGGTAACGATGATCAACTTGCTGCCGCTGGGCCAGCTCGATGGCGGCCATATTCTCTATGGGCTATTTGGAAAGGGTCAGCATCGTCTGGCGGCATTCTTTCTTATTTCGCTGGCGGTTTTAGGATGGTTCTGGAACGGCTGGTGGATATGGTTGATCCTGGCCTTTTTGATTAAGCCACTGCATCCGCCGGTGATCGATGATCACGCCCCGGATCGGGCGCATCGGATTATTGGCTGGCTGGGGATAGTGCTGTTTTTGCTTTGCTTCACCCCGATCCCGATTTCGTGAGAGAGGCGGGGGATATGATTATCCGAAGGGCGGCCGATGGTATCTCTATCAATTGATGCAAGCCATTTGACGGGTGGCAGACGCCGCCCCAACAGTTAATTGTATTAATAAAGGCAGAATCAAAAGGCAGAATCAAAAGGCAGAATCAAAAGGCAGAATCAATCGTAGGGGACGAGTTCCCCATCCCGTATTGTTAACAATGTTACGGTGCCCCAAGTCTTTAGACTTGGGGTA
>CAZGLR010000013.1:13755-44266 GCA_964526635.1 uncultured Ignavibacteriales bacterium
TATCCCCAACCCTGAAGGGTTGGGGCACCGGCATCCCATCGATTGATGCAATCGCACAACAGGCGCGGAAAACGCGCCCCTGCGGATGATTGATTTTGTTGTAATATTTGAGTATCTCCAAAATAATAATTTCCTGTAGGGGACGAGTTTCCCATCCCGTATTGTTAACAATGTTACGGTGCCCCAAGTCTTTAGACTTGGGGTAAGATAAACAGGTGCACATCTATCCCCAACCCTGAAGGGTTGGGGCACCGGCATCCCATCGATTGATGCAATCGCGCCCCTGCGCATAATCTGATTTTTCGGCTTATATATTGACTTTGGTTGTCGCGGCCAGGGTTACCGGGTCATGGTGATCTTGATGTCGGCGGTTTTCAGGCCGAAGTCGGCCTCGATTGGTTCGGCGCCCTCAGGACGATTCCCGCCCGGATAGATACCCAGGCGATCAATCAGGCCGTCTTTCCAGACGTCAACCAGGACATCAACAATCATCGGATCGAATTGGATGTCTTTGAATTTTATAATTTCTTCAATAGCACTGGCGGCATCGGCGCCATCGCGATATGGTCGATCTGAGACGATTGCGTCATAGGTATCGACCACAGCCAGGAGGCGGCCCTCGATCGGGATATTCTCGCCGGCTAAGCCGTGGGGATAACCGCTGCCGTCATATTTTTCATGATGATACAGGATGTATGGTATCGCCGGTTTGAGATAATCGATCCCCTCGAGGATCTTGGCGCCCAGCACCGGGTGGGTTTCCATCTGATGCCGCTCGGCGTCGGTCAGATATGAGGGCTTGTTCAGGATCGAATCCGGTACCCCGATTTTGCCGATATCGTGCAGGGTGCAGCCGATCTTCATTTCGGCCCGTTTCCGTTCGGACCAGCCCAGCCGGACTGCGATTAAATCGGCGAGGACGGTCACGCGGTCGGTATGGCCGCGAGTGTATTTATCGCGCGCTTCAATTGAATTGGCCAGCGCTTTGATGGCTTTGACATATGAATTCTGAAGATGTTCATACAGGCGATTGTTTTCGATGACCGAGGCCACCTTGGCCGCGATAATCGACAGCAGATTCAACTGAGCGGTTTTGATCGGCAGGAATTTGTCCTCGCGGACAATATTCAGAAGCCCGATGACCTCACCCCGCCAGACCATCGGCAAACAGGCCAGTGAGACAATCTTTGATCGTTTCCCGCCGGATTCCCGTGACTGATGGCGCGGTTCATGGCTGGAGAGTGCCTGATGACACAACTCGTGATTGCCGCGCAGGAAATCCTCGATCTCGGGTAAAGTCGATGTTCCCTTGATCAGGTACGGCACCGGAATTGTGCCGGATTTATCCCGCACCAGAATAGAGACCGGACCGCCGCCGATAATCGAACGGGCAGTCGTTGCGGCCAGCCCCAGGGTTTCATCCAGCGTTGTCGCCTCGCCCATATCTTCGGAGAGTTTATAGAGGGCCAGTTGTTCTTTTAACCGGAGATTATCCCGCGCCAGCGCCTGATGCTCCAGACCCCGGACAACTGCGCTTTTCAGCGTCTCCAGCTTAAACGGCTTGACCAGGTAATCATAGGCGCCCTTCTTGAGCACAGAGATGGCGTTATTAACGGTGGGATATGCTGTCATCAGGATGACGATACAATCCGGATGACACCGAAGCGCCTGATCGAGCAGATTGACGCCTGAGTACTCACCCATGATCAAATCGGTCAGGATGAGATCGACGCGGTTCTTCTCGATATATTCCAGCCCCTGCTGCGGATCAGAAAATGATATGACTTCGTAAGCATCAACAGCAGATAAAGCTTCAGTAACTATATTACAGATATATATCTCGTCATCAACGACGAGAAGGCGGTATTTGTGTTGTACGTCTGTCATAGATCAGGTTCCTATTACATCAAATCGGATAATCGAGGGATTAGTTTACAGTCTGGAGAGAGCGAAGTGGAAAATTACCGCGGCAGTCTTAATTTTGTTCGTTATTTCACCAACTCGGCAGCCCGGTAGGATGACCGTACCAGCGGCCCGGATACTGCTGTTTCGATGCCGGCAGCCTCGGCCCATACCTTGAGTTGATCGAATTCTTCGGGCAAGTAATAGCGATGCAAGGGATAGTGTTTTTTGGTGGGTGGCAGGTATTGACCGATGGTTATAATTTTTACTCCGGATTCCGCCAAATCGGCAAAAAGCTGCTGTAATTCGTCGTTGGTCTCATCCAGCCCGACCATGATGCCGGACTTGACTACTATATCCGGGTAAGATTGGGCTACGTACTTTAAGACATCCAGCGACTGCTGATAATCCGCCTGAGGCCGGAGTTGAGGATACAATCTCGGCACCACTTCGACATTATGATTGAAGACAGTCGGCCGCGCCGAGACGGCGATGTCCAGAAGTTCCGCCCGGCCATTGAAATCAGGCGTCAGAATCTCGATCGTAGCTTTTGGACAAATCTCCTGTACCGCGCGAACAGTGGCATCGAAATGCCCGGCGCCCTCGTCGGGTAGATCATCGCGGGTCACCGATGTAATCACGACATGAGTCAATCCCAGGTCGGCCGCCAAACGGGCGACCGCCAGGGGCTCATTGGGATCAAGCGGCTGAGGCTTGCCCCCGGTGACATTGCAGAAGCGGCAGTTACGGCTGCAAATCGGCCCCATCAATAAAAAGGTCGCGGTCCCGGCATTAAAACATTCGCCCCGATTCGGGCAATTGGCCTCCTCGCAGACAGTATGCAGATGATGTCCCCGCAGACGGCGCCGTATATCCTGATAGCCATCGCCGCTAAAGGCTTTGACTTTCAGCCACGGTGGGCGGCGCAACACCTCACGATTGTCCTTCTCAGCAGCCATATCTTCATATTATACGCATTTACCGGCGATATCAAAAGCCCAAACGATCTCAAGTATATACCCGCCCGGTTCGATATAGAGAAATAGGATATTTGCTTACCGGAAGGGAGAGCCATCGATGAACACCCGCAGCATTGTGCCGTTTATCTGCCTTTTTACCCTGATATGTCTTTTGTCAACTCAGCCTGCAGCGAAGGATTTTACCGCTGCCAGCCAGAATATAGATATTCAGCCATCCCGGTTATACAATGCCGCCACCGGGCAGATCAAAAAAATTCAGCCGCAACTCAGCGCCGCCGATACTTGCTTTGTTGGCGATTTCGGCGAAGCTTCGTGGCTGATTTATCCCTGGGTTATTGGCGATGAGCTCTACAAGGCCTATCAGGATCCGGCCGCTACATGCGGTAATCCCTGGCCGTTTCTGGTTGAAGCTGTCCACTATGTCGTTTATGTTCTGGCGCCATCGACCTTTGTCATTTCTGTCGATGTCGAATCGATCGACAACTCCACGCCGGGCTGCCCCAGACCTGGTACAATTCTTTCCATATCCAGCGCCTATGAAGTCGCAGTCGATACCGGGCTATGGATACTCGAAGTTCCGCTTGATGATCCGATCAGCGTGAACGGACCGTATTTTGCGGGTGTTTATATTGGTCCGGGCGGTAATCCCGGTGAGACAGCGGTGGTTACCGATAACACCCCTATGCTGTGCCGTTCCTACAATGATTGGGGCGAAGGTTATGTTGATCTTGATACTGTCACCAACATCAATGACGGCACCAAGATATTTCCCGGTCGTTTAATGATCTACACGGCTGGTCAGCCGGGCGGCGGTGGCGGTACTGGTGGTGATGAACCGGCGCCGGTTGCTCGTTTTATTGAACCGACCGAGGGCCGTCTGGTCGGCTCCAGTGTCGAACTCTGGGCGGATGATGCCGCCGGCTCCAATATAATCAGCCGGGCGGTATTCGAATACGATATCGGCGGGGCATGGCTTACTATTGGCAGCGACATTGTCGATGATCCGCCGCTGCGCAACGGTGTTACCGCCTCGGGTGATGGCGACGGCCTGACTGTTTTCTGGACCACGACCGGGTTGCCGGAAAAAAATTACCCTGTGCGTGCTATAATCTCCGATACACTCGGCCGGGCCGATACCACAGGCATGATTATCCATGTCGATCCAACACCACCGTTTGGCACAATGACCTCTCCCGCCAATGGCGATAATGTCTGCACTGGCGTTATGGCCACAGTTACGGTCCCCGACGAGGATGTCTCATACGTCTCATTCGAATACAAACCGGCCAGCGCACAATTCAGCCTGCCAGTTTCGCCGATCAGCCAGTACCTTGCCGGGGATACCGATGGCGATCCCTACGACGGCAACCCTGCCGGTGATGGCGAATACGGCGACTATTGCAGCGGGCCGGCTGCCGCGGCGTCGATTTTACTTTCATGGGTGGCGCGCGACAGCAAATACCTTCCTGTAATACAGGAATCAACGACTACTCTCGATCAGGCGCAGATAGCTGATCGTCTTTTCGAAGCCATGCGCATCGCCGAGAATCTCGGCACACTCGACAATCGCTGTGTTGCGGGCATACGTGAATACATTCAGCTCCACGATGGCGGCTTCGATGTCACGGTTGATCGTAATCCGACAGCCGCTGAACTCAACCACCTGCTGCAAAATAATGAATGTCCCGTCATGGTAGGCCTGACCGGTGCGCCCGGCCGATGGCTCGTGGCCTCCGGCGGAGGCGGACTGGCCAATGATGCCGGTGTTTACTCCTTCACATTCATCGATCCGGAACAGGCAATCTCCACAACTATGCCGGTCAAGGAAGAAGCCGGACAACTCATGGTTCAATACGATATCATCTGGTATCCGGCTGATATACTTGTATGCATAATTCCCGATGATCACGAAGTCAGTCGTAACTATGCCGGTATTGACATGAATGCCTCCGGCGGTTGGGGATTTTTCTGGAATACCGAATCGTTGAGCGAAGACTCGTTGTATTTTCTCCATGCTGTGGTAACCGATGCGCAGGACAATGAAACATCAACCGCCCAGTTGGTCAAAGTTGACTGCATGATTACCTATATCCCCGGAGATATGAATAACGACGGCTCAGTCAATCCCGCCGACCTGGTGTATATGACCAATTATCTCTATGGTCGCGGACCGGCTCCGCCGGCCGGCAATGCTGTTGTGGATGTCAATTGTGATGCCCTGGTGGATCTATCGGATATCATTTACTTTTATAAATACCTGTTCCAGTCCGGTCCGGCGCCATGTCCGTAAGATTAGAAAAAGCCCCGGTAATTCGGGGCTTTTTTCTGCTACTTTTTGCGTGACACTGATGCTCGCACCGCCCGGCCGGCAATATCCGGCTCGATACCGCAGATAACGATCACTCGATCCACTGCTTCATCCAGCCTCTCCAGCCAGGAATGTCCGGGATAACGCGCCCGGAGATCATCGGTGACCTCATCAGCAATAGCCGCAATCCAGGTGGCATACCGTCGCCGTTTTTCGACCTGCATCAACGGCACCAGGTATTTTTTGGTGAGATACGCCGTAATCACACCCAGCGCTCCCCACACTCCGCCGGCGAGATCGAGAATATTGTTGCCGACAAACGAAAAGACCGTTTCAAAAATAGACATACTTTCCCCTACCTTACCATTCTAAAAGCCATGATGCCGCATCCGGCACCGTTACTGTTTTTTTCAAAATCGTGCCATCGGGTGATGCTGCCGAAACAACATACTTTCGAGTATGCGGGCTGAAATCGTCAGACGGCAGCAGATCGAAATAGAAGTACCCCAGTGAATCACTGACTGCGCTGCGTTGATACGGGCTGATAATCGCGCTGTTGAAGCGCGACGCACCTCCGGACAATTCGGCGGTGACGGTTACCCCGGAAATCGGTTGGCCATCGAAGCTGTAGAAGAATCCATAGACACGGCACATCGACGGCAGCAACGGCTGACCAGGATCAAAGGATGCTCCTCGCAGGGTATCGGTCTGGGATCCGGTGATAATGATTTCGGACTCAGGTATAAAGCTGTAGCCGGGTGCAAAACCGGTCAGCTTGTATGATCCTGCGTCGAGATTGAACTGCGCGCGACCGTTGGCATCACCGGCGCCCGAGGCGATCAGGGCCGAGTAGTCATCGTTGTACACCGCCAGACGGGCTGACGGCACCACCTGAGCGATTACCGTATCAAGGGCGACAATAGTCACTGGAAATACACCACTGCCCGAAGGCAACGACAATGACGAAATCCGCCTGTCCAGCAGGTAGCCGAATGATCCCGGATTTGTGTATGATATCTGCTCGGCATTCCAGATTGAGTCAACAATGCGATTGTTGACCCGTTGAATAACCGATGAATCAAGTCCCGAGGCCGAGGTCTGCGAAGCCATACTGGCCATGCTGCCGGCGGTCATATGGCCGGTGGAATCCTCATCCCAGACAGCATCGGCAATGCCGGCTTCGGTAAGCCAGTTGACAGCCGCCCGATAGGCCATCGTATCCTTGAGCAGCGCACCGATCCCGGAAAATATGAGCGAGGTGTCAAACGCCCAGAGATTGTAGATGCCGTCAAACGATATAAACCCGCTGGTATCAGCGCGGGGAATTCGGGCTGCTACGGGGCGCTGGGTTCCGGTAAGGATATCAGCGAGATAATCCGCGGCGGTTTTACTGGCGGCAATAGCACCGATATCCACCGACTGCAGCACCGAATCAACCAGTTCGACATTACCGTAGATATCACCGTCTATGTTTGCCCGCACATCGACAGTGGTTCCGGAGATATCGAAGCCATAGCCGCCGTTGTGTCCCATTGCCAGAAGCGCGGTTCCCAGCACCGGATCGCCGCCATCGCGCCCGGAAGTCACAAACAACCCATATGGTTCTGCGCCGCCCATCTTGGCGATTTTCATCCCCCGGGCCAGATACACCGACCAGGTATCATGGCCGCTGCCGCGCACGACAATCCCGGTATCGCCGGCTGTTGGAGAAACTGTCAGTCTGGTCAGGTACAATGGTGCTCCGGTGCCATCGAGCAGCGAGCGAAGTGCCGATGCCGAGGCCGTATGATTGGCGATGCCGCCGATATTGACCACCTGGCCATAGGCGCCATCCTGAAGCGTATCCAGAACCGCCCGTAATGAATCGACAATAAGCTGTGCGTCAGCCAATTGACTGCCGATACTCCTGGAGGCATATTGAATTTGAACACGGCTGCAGTTAGTGTAGGCCGGTAAATTGCGGCGGGCACAGAAAGTGATTTCATAGACGCCATAGCGATACTGGTCGCACACATCGCTTGCGGCAGCGGTGTAGGTATACACCGGACCGATTGATGCGACGAGGATAGAATCGATAGCCAGTGATGAGGCTACGCCGGCCATTGCGGTTACCGAATCTCCGGAGGGACCGATGACCTGGACAAAAAACGAATCAGCCGCCAGATCGGCCGGATTCCCCAGCGAATCGGTGAGAAAAACTGACACGGTTATAGAGTCCTCGCTGGTATTCCCATCGCTTACCAGCGGGACAGCCGCTGTCATGCCGCCCAACAGGGCGAGTAACAAAATGACAAAACACGTTCTCACACTTCCCCCTATTTTGAAATCAAAGTGGTTGCAGCACGACGGCGCAGTGCGACAGCCTCGACGGCCGACTGCACCTCATATGTCGCATACATGCTGTAGGTCGCGTTGCTGGTACCGGTGGAACTCCAGAAGGCATCGAGTTCATGGGAATCGTGATACGAACGGCCGACTTGCTGCCTGACGTCGTAATACAGCTGCATTACTCCGGGCGACGGGTACCCGACTGCGACGCAGTATTCGGCGCCGGTGGACATTGGATGCAAGACAGCATCTGTTTGATACCAACCGGTGACAGTATCAACAATGAAGTTGGCCGGCGTTGCCAGCCGGGCATCCGGCAAGCCGCCATCGATAGTATACGCCGCCATCATTACCTGGGACGCCGTATCCACAGCGCGGCCATAGACATGATAACGAATCACAGCTTCGGATGGACCGGCCGAATGCGTATTGAACAAACAGGCTACCGCGGTCGGTCGGGTGATCGCAACCGCACCGATTGTCATGAAGCCGAAGGTGGGATCGATTGTCACCGGATAGTCAGCATGATTAAGAAACGATGATGGTATGCTGATGCGAAACTCCCCGGCCAGTGTATCGATAGTGAGATCGCACCAGGTCGAATCGATGCCATCCTTCGACAACGCATCAAAGGCCAGCGGCCGAAAGATATGGCATATCTTTCCGGAAGACCCGGATCGATCGCCGGTCATGTACACCGCATATGAATTGATTATTTCAGGAGTATAGATCGATCCTGTTTCGAACAGTGTTGTATCCTGCCGATGAAACGACAGGCCGGATGATTCATATGTAAATCGAAATATCGAATCAGCGGGCCGGTCAGCGAGAATAAACTCCCATTCGAGATCGCCATTGCCGAGGCGATACACCTGTCCCGCGTCACCGGAGCCATCGTAATCAAATCGAACGCCATCGGCCAAGGGCTGAATACGACAACTGTCATCCTGACACGATTGTGGTTTCAAATGCAGACTTAATTTCGCCTGGCCGACAGTGATATCCAGTTCAGGGACAGCCCGGCAGGCGGCAGTATCCATGATTACTGTGGCGCGATAGTGCGGTATCGGCGCATTATCGCGCGGGACCGGTGTCCAGACAGCGTACTCATGCCGCGCCTGGGCTGATACTGGTACCTCCAGGCCGAACACCATCAGGCAAAACAGCAGCCATTGACCAATAACACCGCACTTACTTTTCATCAAGTTCCTCCCGGCGGATTTGCTCGATGATATCCCAGAATTTTTCTTCGGCCCGTTCATCCTCAGCCAGTTGCCGTTGGATTTCGAGAATCTTCAAAAGATCACCTACTTTCAGGGTTATGGATTCATCTTTGATCTTGGCCAGAATCATCTGCTTGAGTTCCTCCAGAAGGGCCAGTTCATCGGCATGCTTCCGGGTGGCATTGATTTCGGATTCCGCCCGATCTTGCGCTGCGTGGTGCGTTGATTTCGGCAGGACAGTCTTCGCAACGCCTTTCTTCGGTCTTTTTGCGGGCATACCTATGCCCCCGTCTCAAAAATCAGCAGGTCAATCAGGGCGGTATCGCTGCCAGTCTCGGTTCGTGCGACCGTGAAGCCGGAGACGCCCTGAACTGATTTGACGAAGGCGCCGGCGCGGCTGCGGGGAATCATCACTATTGCCGGACCGGCGATAGTTTCCGGCAAATGGTTGCCCTGAACATCGACCAGATCGGTAAACAGAATTTCCTGCCTGGGACCGCCCAGTTGAGCACGGATCAGTCCGATGCGTTTTTGGGCATCGATGAATTCACAGGCGCCAAGAAAGACATCCTGTTGATATTCACTGCCCCAGACGGCCACATTGCGAACCAGCCAGGCTCGCCGCGTGCGCAGATACGCCAGTGTTGTGTTCACATCATCCTCCTAACTCACCCGTGGGTGGGCCAGCGCCGGGCCGCCGCGGAACCATCGCAGCAGCCGTTCGGCGGTTTCGCGATATGAACCGGATAATTCCAGCCAGAAACTCGCACCCCTGTGATCGAGATACACGCCCGAGGCGGCACTTCCGGCAGCATTGCGGCACAACAGCGACAAGGCTAGAAATGTTGCCGCGCTTTGCAGGGCCGGATCGGTCGATTCATGATGCGCGGTATCGATTGTATGCATAATCTCCGCCTCAGCTTCGGTAATGCATTGGGCAATCTCGTCATCGCTGAAATCGCGCGCACCGACCGTGTAATCGATCAGCACTGTCTGCCCCTCCTCGATCGCGCCTCCGGTAAGGCGGCGGATGGTTCCGGACAACGGTTCAATGACATAGTCGATATCGCGGGTGAATTTCTGATAATACAAATACCACAGGGCGACCGCCGATCCGGGCACAATATCACCGCCATTGACAGCCGCAATGGTCCCGGCATTATAATCGATGACATAGTCATGATACTCAGCGAAAATTTTCGACAACGACGTATCCGACGCACACACAACAGTTTCGGAGACCGGCATGGGGTACTGCAAGGCAATCGGATCGAGTGAGAGGGTTAACGGTTGATAAACAGGTACGGTATTTTCGACGACTTTTACAGTCTCGGAACCATCGGCGACACGGGCGTGGGGCAGCGCCGTATCGCTGCCAACAAATAACTGCAGCGGGTAGTTGCGTACTGCACTGCCCTGCCCCTGGAGGTGCGACAGATGCGCTTTGATTTGCGTCAAACCGGTCCAGCTCATGAGGCACCTCCCATCTCACCACTCAAAGCAGCGATTTTCGATATTCCCGTCATCACACTTCCCACCGGCGCGGTGCCGAAAGCGTGCGTCACCTCCATACGTATCCAGTAGCCGGTATATCCTCCCAGTTGTGATGGCTGCCAGTCGGTTGGTATCGACGCAAGATCCTGCCAGAGGGCGATGTCTTTGGTGGCTGATGTAAATGACCAGGCGCCCGATTCGGGAACGAATGATTTCCATACCTGACCATCCCAGTATTTCCAGACCACAGTTCCGCCACTGCCAACCACCGAAAGTTCAACATGGAATTGCGAGAACTGCTGCGGAAGGGCAGCGAAGATGGCATCACCCTCGGCCAGCACAAGGGCATTGGACATCGGATGGATCACATCACCGGCAGCCTGCGACACCGCCTGTGCGGTGACATCTTCGTAATCGCCGGAGGAATTGTTGAACAGCAGGACGCGTTCGGGATCATCGCGACCGGGTACCAGCGCTTCGGCGGTATTGAATCCGCCGCTGTCGCGAGTGGAGACGACCAGGCGGGTAAGATCGCTGTGGTGGTATTGGAGGTAAACGACTGCGGGATTGCCCTGATTGAAGATGACACGCGGCCAGCCAGCGGCCGCGGCATCGATCAATTCCTCGGCCGACCAGGTTGAACCGGTAAATTCGCGATATTTCAACCCGCCGGCTGTCATATAGGCGATACCCAGGCGACCGTCGCTGCTGACACCGGCGCTGAGATGATCGTTGTAGCTGCCCTCGCTTCCGAGAATAGTCTCGCCGCCCCAGATCGCCCCGCCGCTTGATTTGGCCCGGACAGCCAGTTGCGTGCCGCCCTCGGTATAGATGATGTATTGATATCCTTTGGCCTCGATCATGGTGCAGAAGGCGCTGACGGCATCGCCGGACGTGATGGTGTCCCCGGGGTTGGTATCGCTGGTCCAGGTGGCGCCATCGTCTTCAGACAGCTTGGCATTGATGTAAGACAATCCCCCTGTGTAGCGGGTATAGGCAATCCATATCTGCCCGGTCGATAATTTGCAGATCACCGGAAAAGATGCATCGGCGGCAGAGAAAATTGTCTGAGTGGTTTCAATGCTCCACCCACCATCGGCAAAGCCCAGCCGGACAAAACACAACTCGTCGGATAGGTTTATGTAGGCCGCATATATGTCGCCGGTTCCGGAAATCACGGCGCTGAATGGCGCATCACGGCAGTCGGTCGCAATCTGCTGTGACGATGAAAACACGGTGTAGGGAGCATCGGCCCAGACCATCTCGAGCGTCCCGTAGACGGGGATATATAGAACCGCAATCCGTCCGGCAAAAGCGCCGCCTTCAACGCGCAGGATAATCCCGCCATTAGGACCGCCCAGCGAATGAACCGCCGATGTTGTCGATATTACTGTGTGCATAATCATCCTTACTCCTGCCCGGCGGGTATACCGCCGGGCAGGCAGGGTTTAGTTCCAGTCGTAGTCAAGCACCATCGCGGCTTCGCGTACGACTCTGGCATATGAGACTGATTCGGAAATCACTGCTTCTTCGAACTTCTGATCGATGATTTTATCGAATTCAACCATCAGCGGCTGACCGACAACTTCTTCGACAGCGAAGCGTGAGTCGATGCCGATCACACGGTCGGAGGCGACATCATCGCAGCGCACCAGTGAGGCACCCAGCGGGGTGAACAATTCACCGGTTTTGCCGAAACGATACCCGGCCAGCGGATCTTTGAATTCAGTCAGCGTCAGGACCTTTTTGAGCGTATCGATATGGCAGATGAGATGGGTCATTTCAAACGGTGAAAACTGGGCCCAGAGTGTAATCAGGTCATTATAGTCGATCGTATCGGATACGGCCGAATTGATCACGGTGGCGTTATTTTCATTTCCGTCGCCATTGATCAGCGTATCAACAACCATGGCCATCTTGTCGCTTTGCAGGCGGAAACCGACATACCACAGCAGCACCTTAAACTGCGCGGTGCTGCGATGCCGCAGTGTTTTATACGAGGTCCGCAGAGAGAGGCCATAGTCGCGCACGGTCACCGAATGTTTTTGCTCGGTCACGATCAGACTGGGGATTTCAGCGCCCTCGCCGATCGGCCGCAGCGCGAATTTCTCGGTGTTGCTGGTATCGATATAGAACGGCGTATAGCGGTTTCCCGCAATGACCGTACTGCCAGCGAGAATACGGCTCAGTTCAGGACGCATGTTCATTCCCTTACGAACTTCGCGCAGGACGAATTCGGGAAGAAGCGCCGGAGCGTTTTTGTAGAACAAATCAACTGTCCCGGCAGTGCGACCGCTGACGGTAATACCGTTGACTGCCAGTTGCCTTTCAAATGCGTCGAGCGGGCAGCCGGCCGGGCTGGGGTCATAGTCTTCGCATTCGAGCAGTTCTGACAGGGTCAGTCCCCGCGACTGCGCTTCCAGGTACGTCTCGCGTGTGATTGTCACTTCAGAAGCACGGGCCAGGTCAATCGGGCCGGTCACCGGTGTGTCGCGCTCGGCCTGCTCCAGAAGGCGCTGCCCCATCGGACCGCCAAGTATTTGATCAAATATCATTGTTATCTCCTTGATCTTAGTTCAGCATGAGTGTGCAGGTGGCGGTGCCGTCAACAGCCAGCACTGTCCCCCGGGCCACATTGCCGCCGGCAGGATCGTTGCCGCCAAGGGCCGGCGCCTGTTTGATTGTTCCGGCGGTACCGCCGACAACACGATTGCCGACCAATGGTACCGTGGCGGATACCGGCAGGGTACAGATGCCGCCGATCTGCACGGTGGCAAGTCGTTTGCCGGCATCGGCATCCGAGAGGGTCAGGGCAATCAGTTTGCCCAGCAAAATCGAGCCGGGCGAGGTGCGGGTGATTTCATAATTGCCGGCCAGACTGACCGGCTCGCCGATATTGTCATCGCTTAGATCATCGATGTCATCGGTTTGATGAACAGTAAAAGTGGCAAAGATCGGGGCGAGCGCCTCAAGATCCTGTGGTCGTATACTCACCATATCTCCTTTCTTCTGGCCGCTGACATTCCGGCCGGTTACGATTTATATTTCTGTAGTTGCTTTACTCGCGCTTCAGACAGAGGTCGCGATACTCCTGAATCAGCCAGTCGATTCCGCAGGGCCGCCGCAGCGCGTTCGAATTCATGAGTCAATTCAATAAGAGAAGGCGTCGTCCCGGAGGGATCGTCAGCAGTATGAAGAACGCCGGAAAGCTCCGCCGCACCCCGATGCAATGCGCGTATTCGGGTAATCAGCCAGGACCGAATAAAGTCGTATTCGGCAGTGATCTCCCGAGCTTCTTTCAGAGCGGCGCCGGCATCGGTCAGGATCGTTTTGATATCATCAAAATTCAGCGGCTGATCGGACGCTGTTGTCTCAGGATCATCGGGCATTTCCAGAGACACGGCTGCGTTTTGTAAACGGTCTACAAGCTGGTCATAGTCTTTCATGATCCGTCCTTTCCTGTGCTGGCCATCGCGTTATGCAACGACTGCCTTTACTCAGCGGGGAAAGCGGTATTAACCATCGATGTTGTAGTGAATTCGGATATGCAGGTCGGTGTTTTTAATTGACACCGGCACGAGGTAAAGCCATGATATACAAAAGAGGATATAGCTATGCGTTGGATCTACCTGCCTGTTTTGTTACTGTTACTTCTGATCGGAATCGGTTGTGACGACTCCTCGGAAGCTCCCACGTCCGTCGTCTTCCCCGATGGTGCCCAGCTTTTGGGCATCACCACCGATCATACCCTGCATTACCGTATGTTCGACAGCACGATTGTATTCGATCCATATCGTGTCGTGTACGATACAACCGATTTGTATGTCACCTTCACCGGTGGATCCGGCAATCAGGTGGAGATGGCTATCAATGGCACCCCCCAGGCCCTGTTGACGAACGATAACGCCGGGGTGTTGTTATCCGGACAAATCAGGGGTGATGTTATACCGATCGATACGCTCTTGTATATCGATCCCACCCCGATCGTAATGCCCCGAAGTGTGACATCCGGGGCACAATGGTCACTAAGTATTCCGACATTGAATCTGGCTTCCGGGACCGAACGGCGCACGCAGTTGTTTTTGAACTACGGCTTTATCACCGACCGCCGCTTCATCCGGAATATCGATATCGTGCTCCCGCTGGGATCGTATGCCGCCTATCAATTCGAATCACGGTTGTTTCTTGCGGATGTCGCCGATACAACGCCGGTCATGACGGTTCATGAATACTATGCCGATGGCGTCGGCCTGGTTAAGCTGGTGGCCAGTGCTCCCAATTATCGCCGCCTTATAATCCTCCTGGATGATCGGTAGCCACCGGACTGTAGACAAGCAGCCGCGCCCGGCCATCGAGCAGGACCGGTCGAATCCATAACTTCATACACCTGCCGAAGCATGATACCGGCGTATTGAGAGTTATGACACGCATCCTGCCGGATGAACTCATCGTAATTGGAATTGCGCGGCTGTCATGATCCTGCAGCCCCTCCCATCGCGGAATATACTCCTCGTCGGCAATAAAGCGCCGTCCCCGGGCAAAGAGCGCTGTTGAGAAATGCCGTACGACCAGTCGGGTTATCCGGTTTTTATCGCTGATATCACATAGCAGATGGCGGCCGTCGCGACAACAGCGCAAGATGTGAGAATCGGCGGCATCTTCTGAGGGTGTTGTCTCGGGCAGGATGTTCTGATCGTCCCCTGCATCCAGCCTGGTAAACAATGGCGCAGTGGTGACGCTGCCGGAGAGCAGATCAGGATTTTCGGATGAGGTCAATTCATTGGTAATCCGCGTATCCGGGATCGCGCCGCGATACACCAGTGATGTTTCGAGAACCTTCTCGATCCGGCGATAGTAGAAGCCGGCGATTTCGGTCATACCATCGTCGGTGGCATACTCCCGAAACACGACATGGCCGCAACTGCGGATATCCCGGCCGCAAATAGTGCATTCGGGGAATCGGAAGAGGAAGCTGATGGAACATTCCCGGTAAATACCGCCGTCAATATTTTTTATCAGTTCGTCGGCCCAGGGCGTGTTTTTCATCCAGTAAAACCATGATTTGATCCAGACCTGATTATTCTCAATCACTGTTTCGGCCTTGAAATTCCGTGCGACAGGAAGGCTGTCGCGGCGATGTCCGATCATGACCGGTGAATCGGCAATCATCTCGGCCAGTGTTTCGAGATCGTCTTCGGCAAACCGTCCCCCCTGACTGTTGAGTTGATCGGAGACGATATACATGGCGCGAATGCAGACATCATCTGCACTCAGTTTGCGAGGTGGCGTGATGCGTTCGTTGATTTCGGTAATCAGGGATTCATCATAGACCTCATCAGCCTCGGCGAGGCGAGCCTGCAGGATGCCGGAAAGTGTTTTCATGGGAGTCCTTTTTTATTATTGGCCTCCCGCTGTGAATACCATCGCTTTGGTAGTTTTTCTGCTTGAAATCACGAGAAATATGCAAGACACTGCATGTAGAAACCCGAAGGTGGAATCATAATAGACTACATACCAACGACTTAAATAACCTCTCCAAAACCCGATCGATGGGCATTGTTTTTGCGGGATTGGAAGTAGTTCTTGGAAACTCGGTGAGAAGAAAGGATATCCCATGGTAACTTATAAACGGCCAAAAGTCCGCAGCTGGGCCGGCGTAGTGGCAATTGTGGTGTTTGTCCTGGCGATGACGATTACCTTTGCTGATGTCTATGGCTTCAATCGGTACAGCAATACCTCCGCGGATCGTCCGAATTCACCGACACCGACATCCAATGATGTCTTTGATCATCCAACGCTCCTCGATGACAATGATTACTATGTTGCGCCGGATGCCGATATCAATACCAGCACGCCGGTACCTGAACCGACAACGCTTACGCTGCTGGGTCTTGGTCTGGGCGCCCTGCTGCTTCGTCGCCGTAAAAAATAACTCTTAGCTCATAATACCCCCCTCTCAAGCGGAGGTCGCCACCCCTGGGCGGCCTCTGCGCCCCGTTTGTCTTACAGGTGAGAGACACGTACGGGCAACGGCCCCTGTTCCGGAAACATGAGCACCCTGCGCCGTGGCCATACCGCCAGCGCCAGCGCCATGACGGCATCATATTCGTTGTTATTCTCCCAGCATATCTCCCGCATCTCCATTTCGAGACTCCATAGTCGCCCGGCTGTATCGCGCTGCGTGACATTGGGGTAGATAATTTCTCTGCGATTATGCAGCAAAATCAAATTCGACAATAATTCGCCTTTCTGCCGGGGAGTGAAGATGATGCCGATCGGGGCGATATCGGACAATTCCGACATGATGACATCACCCAGGCCGGTGGCGTCGATGATAGTCTTGCCGGGGTAAATGCGATGGATTCGGCGAACTGTTGCCACGACATCGGACCAGTCCCGGTTATTGAAGCGTTCGACAGCAACGACCTGATATGGCAACTCGGTGACATCGACAGTAATACCCACGGTATGGGTCCGTTTCCGGGCCAGATCCCAGCCGGTATAATAGATGCGTTCCGGCCGGGGTTGCTGCAGAGCGCCATGTAAGGCACAATCAATATCCCCGGATGAAAAGACCGTGCGTTCATTGTCGATAAACAGCCCTGCGATATTCTGGGCCACGCGGTCGGCCGGCAATGAAGTCAGACGCCGCCTGATGGCAAATTCGGAGAGATAGGGATTGTCGCGGCTGTCGCCGGCTTGCACATAGCCGCGGAGAGAATCCTGTTGCAATTCCAGAAAGCGGCGATAAAACCAGTTCTTGCCATTGGGGGTGGAAATGAGATCAAGGCGGCCGTCGCGATCCGCCAGCCGCATCATGATGACATCGTTGATGAGGTATTCCGGTTCGGTTTCGAAGGCGGCTTCATCGAAAGTAAAGAAATCGTAATCGTTACCGAGCAGGTAATGTCCACGGTTCTGGGTAGTGCGGGCGGTGATGATACTGCCGTTGCCGAAGATAATTTCCGGGTAGGGAGTTCGTTTTACCGAGGTGAGCAGTTCCGGCAGCAGGGTGTTGCCGCGGATCATGCGGAGGGCGGTATTGAAGACAATATTGGCCTGATCCTGGGTAATCGAGGCGGCGACAATAGTGTAGCGCGAAGTGTTGTCATTGACGCGAGAGCGTATTTTGAACAGAGCGCGATGGATGATTTTAATCGCCTGCACAAATGATTTTCCCCAGCGATTACCCGTGACCAGCAGGTTTTCGGGGCGATTCGAATTTCGCAGCCAGGCCGCCTGCCCGGGGTGGGGATATATACCGAGGACCTTCTGAGCGAAATACACGGGATCCCGGAGGGCAGTGCGCCAGCTCAGGCGGCCGACTGAGTGAATCTTGCGCATACGTTTACAACAACCCGCCGGCCGCCTTCTCGGCCATCTCCTGCGAGATCAACCCGGATTCAAACAACTTCACAATACGCTCGGCATTACGGTTTTTGACATCGGCTACATCGCCGGCCAGCGCCGAGACAGCATTGTCAAAGCGCCACCGTGCTTTGACCGAAAAGCCGCGGAGAGCCAGTTCAACATTGGCCAGTCGTTCAAGGAAGGAAATGGCCGCGGCCTGCACCGAGCGGACCTGTCGCATCACCAGATCATATTTGAATTGCGCCCAGTTGGTGGTGGCATTGTAGGAATAGCCGAGTAAAAACGGCGCCAGGTTGGTCCCGCTGCAGATTTCCTCGATCATGGCGCGATGACTGAGATACCAGTTGTTGGACCGAACACTGCCCTGATGACCGGGGCCGATGTATTCGATAGCGACATCATTCCAGGTAACCGGATTATCTTCGGTTTTGATATTGCGGATCATAGCGACCGTGCTGTCAAAGTAGGCGTTGGCCCGGTCAACATAGGTCTGATCGGTCTCCCCCTCACGCTTTTCCGGTGGAGTGATCTTTACATGCAGGCGATGATAACCGGAATTATGCATCGCGCGACGCATATCATCGACCAATTGCTGTTCGATATAGCTGATAAACGGCACTGTGGAGAGTATGGAATGTCCAAACGGATCGGCTAAATCGGCACTGAGCGCAGTAAAAAAGATATCCTCACCATACCACGTCTTTTCTTTCCGGGAATTGTGAACTATAGCGCGAATTCCACCTCGGGTATCTAATGATAGTTCAGTTTGAGCCAGATCGAAAAAATGGACGGTATCTATGCCGGACAGGTCACGGTGAAGTTTCAGGCGGCAGCAAACAGCACCGTCGAGAAACAAGGATTGGAAAAACGGCGGCAGGATTTCGCCAGGGCCGCCGGGGCGGGCAAACATGGTCTTGAAAATACGATGGAAAAGTTGCTGGATAATTAAATCCGCAGCGTGGTCACTGGTCTCCTTGCCATCGTCCGTGACGAAGACAAACTCGCCGGGAGCTGCGGCCAGACGGCTCCAGGTCCAGATGACCGACCCGATTAACGGAATAGTCGAGGCCATGAAGCGATATAAGCGTACCGGGAAATAACTGCGTTTGTGATCATCGGAATGGAAATGGATACTGCGTCCGGCGGTTTTCAAGGCCGCGGGGGGGGAAATCAATCCGGGCCAGCGAAGTGAATCGACCCGCGAAGGCGTGCCCACAAGTTGGGTATGATGGCTTGATTGCATGATATTCCTCTCTTCCATTTTTTACTTACCGGGGCTGAGGGAAATCACCATCGTCCTTGTAGTAATTCGGATTGTGGTGTTTCTGGACAGAGGCGCAACTCTTAATATGTTGTGACGTAGCTATTTAGAATGATTATTCTGAGCCTGGACGGAATTGTCCAGTAGCTGGACATTAGATTCTGGTTATTCTTTTGTGCATTGGGTAGAATGTTACCCGAATCAGGAGATGGGACCTAATGATCGGGAATTGAATTGGTGGCTTCGGATTGATAGTCAAGGTGATAGCGAGCACTGTTTACCGATTCTAAATAATTATATAGCAATGACTTAAAAATTAATGTCGGGCAGCTGGCGGCAGTTTTCGGCATTTTTTGGGGGAGTAGTTGTCGGGATTGAGGTATTGTTGGTGGATTTATGGCAGGATAGAAAGCTATAGATTGCAGGTTTGAGTGTCGGCTTGACCTACAGATTGGTTTTAGGCGATGTTGATTTTGGTAGCCGGTTCCGACGATGGTCGGTGTTACCTGTTGTATATTAATGACTTATGTAACGCCGCAAAAATCGTCCATGTTTGGCATAGCTCTTGCTTGACATAAGATAGTGAAATTTGACTGTAATTTCTGTGAGGTTTGAAATGAAACGTATGGTTCTTTTGCTGGCAGTTCTCGTGTTTTGCACCGGGAACCTTTTCGCATTTTCTTATTCTGCCGGTTATTATGATTTTGGCGCTGACCCGTTTGTCGGCGGCGATAATAACACGGCTCCGTATAATTACCCGAATGTCGGCTATTTGCCTTCGCCGGGTCATCATTCCAACAACGAGGGCGAGCGCTATGATCTCGAGGCGCTGTTTATCGCCGCTGACAACGATTACCTGTATCTGTCCCTGACGTCGTCATTCGGGGCGTCGGTGTATTCCTCGCTGTATCAGGAGACCTATTATCAGGGTGACATTTTCTTTGGTTTCTGTGGCAATGATGAGCAGTATGCTATCGAAGTCGAGACGGGCCGGGTGGTCAAAGTCGGCGATGCCGATGCTATTCAGAATGTCGATGGTTCCTACTACGGCAACAGCGCGATTCGTAACCGTATTGGCGCCTTTGACGTGACGCAGATCGAACAGGATCTCGGTTCGGCCAATCAGAGCATGACGTTCTGGGATGGTCTGGAGACCGATCCGCTGGGCACGCCCGATCCGACCGGTGGCGATACCTATGTCTGGGAATGGAAGATTGCCAAATCCGATCTGGGTTGGTGGAATGGCGAAACATTGTGTTTCAGCACAGCCATTGGCTGCGGTAATGACTTCATCGAGCGCGAGTTCAGTCCGATTCCGGAGCCGGGAACGCTGATCCTTCTGGGTCTTGGTCTGGCCGGGGCCGGTTTCATCCGCCGCCGTCGCTAAAACACGGTACATAAAGAGATTCACAAAAAACCCGTCGGAATCGGCGGGTTTTTTTTGTGCAGGTATCTATGTTATTAGCCGATAGTATCTTGACAGATCGCCAGGGGGATACTACATTCCCAGCAGCTTGGTATTCCACAGGTGATCGATCAGGCAGGGATCGCGCTGGCAGGGAGTATTGCCGATAATCCATTGCGTACCTAAAGACTTGATATTTTCGGCTTACCTGGCGATAGTAGTGTATAACAACTGTATCTCCTTATCAGGATGAGATGTTCATGAAACGATTATTACATGGCATAGCGTTTTTGGGTATTATGCTGGTGCTCCTGAACGGATGCAGCAGCGATTCAGCTATCCAGACCCGCTATGAAATGGAAAAGCTGGTTTTTGATGCACGGAAGATCAGTGAGCGAATCAATATTGCGCCGGAGTTATCGACGCAATCCGACAGTCTCCAGTTCAAGCAGGCCCTGAAAGCCGTACTCGATTTCTACTATGAACACCGTGATGATCCCGAAATCAAAGCCCACGAGGAAATCGAAACCCAGCTTGAAGAGATGGCTGTTGCCGTTCAGACGCAACTGGCGTCGTACTTTGTTCAGACCAATCAACCCGACAGCGTCATTGCGGCATTTCGAACTATTGGCAGCGATATTGATGCCGGGGAATATGATATCGCGGGAGCGACGCTGGCTTTGGCTTTGACCTATCGGTCATTGCGTCAATTCGATTCCACCTATGTGCTCTATGACCGGGTATTGCAGGATTATTATCCGCCGGTTGATTCACTGGGCCGCTTGAATCGTGATGTCATCGGCCTGCCGATCGACAAGCTGCGGATTGCCCTGTCACAAGAGGACACCGCCCGGGTTGAGCGATTCACGCGGGAAGCGCTGGAGTATTACACATCTTTACGGGAAGAATTGCCTGACAATGACATGGTTGTTCGGAGTGCCTCGCTTTCGATTGGTCGGGTTTATTCGCTGACCAAACAGTGGCAAAAGGCAATCGCTGAGCTCGAGCAGGTGAAAGACACGACCGGCCGCACGGATGTCCGGGCCATTACACTGGTCGCCGGCATTTATGAGGGCCCGCTGGAGCAGCCGCGCAAGGCTATTGAATTGTATGAGAGCATCCTGAACCGTCGTCCGGACAGCGCCGTGGTCGGCAACACCATGCTGCGTCTCGGAGCCGCTTTGTGCCGCGTTGGTGAACTGAATGAGGGACGCCAGGTGCTTGCGGATTTGAAAAAGAAATTCAGTCGCTATGGCGGCCTGATGTCAGGAGCACAGAAGTTTTACGCTCAGGCTTTTGAAGCAGAAGGTCGCTGGGATCGAGCCCTGAGTGAGTATCAATGGTTGATGGAAAACTATCCCTACTCCGATCAGGCCTATTGGGCGGCATTGTATATTCCCGAGCGGTTCAAACGCGAGGGCGATGAAAAGCTTGCCGAAATATGGTATGATCGGGCGATAGATTTTTATGATCGGGCGGCCCGGGTGCAACAGGGCCAGCCGGTAGGCATTGAGGCATTGAAATACCTGTCAGATGTGTATCGCCGTCTCGGCCAGTGGAATGAAACGCTCGAAACTCTGGACCGTCTGGCGATCGAGGCCGCCAATACAACGACCGGTGCCCAGGCACTACTAAACGCCGCCCGGGTGGCTTATATCAACATGGAAGATTCAGTGCAGGCCCAGGCATATCTTGATCGCCTGCAGCAGTCCTACGGTACCGATACCGCTTCAGTCGCTGCCCCGGAACCGTCGATGGATAATGGCATAGATATAGAATCATTGGAATAAATGTGGGAGGATCACATGAAAGTTAAACGTGTCTTGTTGCTGATATCGCTGCTGTGCGCGATATCTATCGGTTCGGCAGTTGCCCAGGAGGATCCGCTGGGCAAAATCGACACTGTGACGTTTTATCATGAGAAAATCGACGATGGTAAATGGCTGGTTTCGGCTCATGTCTGGAATGATGAGTACCTGGCCGCTATATCAATCTCGATGAAATTCACCGCCGGAGTATCCAAAATAAAAGTCGATTCGGTGTCTTACACCGGAACCCGTACCGAATATTTTGCCCAGAAATATAATCCGGTCGATGAAGAAAACCAGACCGTGTTGATTGGCGGGCTGGCCTATATGGGCGCCGACAAACCGCCGATGTCACCCGGTGAGGGCGAAGTCGCGCGAGTGTATCTGTCGGCGGTCGATCCCAAGAAAGCCGACGTGCTGGCGGTTGATACTATTTACAAAGAGCCCAACGGCACCCTGATGCTGGTGGATAAGGACGCCAAAACTATCCGCCCGGCCTTCAAAGTCGTCAATAAGGACAGCAAGGCGGCTGATATGAAGAAGAAGGAAGACAAAAAGAAATAATTTTTCTTCCTATATAATTTCGTGATGGGCGGTACGCTGTGTGGCATACCGCCTTTTTTATTCTTCTCTTCCTCCCGGCGTCTTGACTCGCCGGAGAGTGAAGCTGGTGGTTGGTTCCGCCAGGGCTGTGAGCTGATGGATGAGGGGATCATCGAATCGGCAGTCTTTCAGCGCTTTCTCGACGGCCCGAACATCCAGTACAGAATAGTCTTCATAGACGCCGGAGTCGAGTATCAGCGAGGTCACCTCGGCGAATTTATCCGGGTCAGACGATTTAGTCGGCAGTTTCAACTGGGTTGTAGAAGTAATTTTCAATCCCATTCCTTCATTGCCGGCCAGCACTCCCCCGGCTTTATCTTTGACCTGGTGTTCAAGTTTGGCGCGGAGTGCTTTGAGTTGTTTATCAATATCTTTGCGCTGATCATCCAGTGACAAATATTCATCGACCAGGTCCGCGATTTCAGCAGGTGCGAGTTCCCCAATTTCTATTTGACCGTTCGCCGTCGCCGGCGGACTGTTGCCAAAGGCCGGGCAATACTGTTTGTATTCGCACCAGTCGCAAAGATTCGACGGCGTCGTGGGGAAATTATCCAGTTCCGCCGCCTGTTCGATCGCCCGTATCCGTTCAATACAATCATGCCGGAGCTTCTCGATCTGTTCGGGGGTGCGGATCGAACGCAACGCGGTGTCATGCTTGAGATAATGCCAAATGAGTTCGATACCGTTGTTGTCGGGAAACATCTCCTGAACTGCGATCTGATACAGAGCCAGTTGTTCCTCTTCGTCTATTTTGGGCTGGGTTGGTAAGTCGTTTGATGTTTTGTAATCCTGAATGAGGAGGCGGCCGGTATTGTCACGGGAAAGGCGATCGATAAATCCCATCATTTGATAGCGGCTATCGGCATCAAGTTTGAAATTGATTCTCAGTTCCAGGCCGAGGGTGATTTCATTGTCGAAGGGATAATGGCGCTTATGATAGAGGCGCAGGCAGTATTTGCCGACCTCAAAGTAATCATTGGCGGTTTTTTCCTGGCGGACCACCCTGATGTCTTCGGTATAGTTTTCCTTCCAGAGCCGTTCGTAAAGCGCCAGGAGTTCAGCCTCGGTGAGGATTTTGTTTTCAGGTATCAGTTTGTAGCAGTGTTCGAGGGCTTCGTGCACGGTCGACCCCAAAAACTGCTCGATTGTCTGGGTCTTTTCGATATCGGGTTTTTCGATATATTTGAATTTATACTGTCGGGGGCAGGTTCTATAGCTGCCCAGTCGCGAATAGGAATAGACCGGCATGAGGCAATCCTTTTTTGATGTCCGGGTTGAAGGTATGGATTTTGGTGAGATGCGGCAAGTGGTAATGGCTGAATCCTGACAAACGCAGGCTGAGCAGGGCGGGTCCCGACGGGGACCCGCCTGGTTTGGCTTATTTTAGTTTCTTCCTGTATTCGGGTGAGAGTTTTTTGCGTTCCTTCTGGAAAGTGCGGATGCGTTTGGTCCATACACGGGTTTCCCGCCGCTGGGCGGCGATGTCCTTGCGCCGTTCGAGATACGCCAGTTCGCGCTGGAGTTTGCGGTAATTCTCCAGGCGGCGCTGATCAAGCAGGCCCGAACGCAGCGCTTCTGACACCGCGCAGCCGGGTTCATTGACATGGCGACAGTCGGTAAAGCGGCACTGTTCGGCGAGGGCGTCGATATCGCCGAAGGTCTGCTGCAGGCTGCCGTCATCGCGCCATGGCGCAAATTCCCGCATGCCGGGGGTATCGATAATAATGCCGCCGTCGGGTAGAACAATCAACTCGCGGGCGGTGGTGGTGTGCCGGCCGCGACTGGCTTCGTCACTGACTTCTGTGACGGCCTGGCGATCTTCACCCAGCAGGCAATTGATGATACTCGATTTACCGACACCGGACGACCCCAAAAGCGCAACCGTACGGCCTTCGGTAAAATACTGGCGGAGATCATCGATGCCGTCGCCATTTCTGGCGCTGACAGTATGAACATCAATACCGATCGCTGCCTGCTGGACGTCATTGAGGACAGCCTCGAGATTATCGCACAGATCGGCCTTGTTGAGCACAACGACCGGGGTGGCGCCACTGTCCCAGGCGGCGGTCAGGTAGCGTTCCAGGCGCGATTGTTTGAACTCGCTATCGAGGCCGGATACGAGGAACACGGTATCGACATTGGAGGCCGCAACCTGTTCTTCGGTGCGGGGACCGCCGGTGACACCGCTTCGGGAAAATACCGAGACGCGATCGAGGACGGCGTGGATCATGGCTTTGGCGCCATTATCCTCCAGCGTAGCAACGACCCAGTCGCCGACAGCCGGATAACCCGATGCCGGCTCAGTGCGGTGCCGGAAGGCGCCGGTCACGACACCAGGAAGGGTACCGAACGCACCGATGAGTTCGTAATGTGTCCGGTGTTGCATCGCAATCCGGGCCGGGTCTGCTTTGTCGATGTCAATGATGTTGAATTGCTGCTCAAAAAATCTATTCCACCCGAGTGAATGCAAATTCATTGTCTTCTATCCTCATGCAATCCATCGCCGGGAGATATACAATCGGAACACTCCCTCGACAGATATGGTCATAGAATTGATCGATACAGAAAATACCGATCATAACATGTGTTCAGGGATTTTGCGGGGGCGGCGAAAGAGAAAAAACAACGCCAGCCGCAGAACAGTCAGCCTGCAGCCGAGGGGACCGGGGTATGTTGAATACTCCGATCAGCAGTCATATGAGATAATGACTCAGTTACTTTGCAGCCGCACGCAGCCCCGCTGCCGAGACCACCGATATGTGCGCAAGTACTGTCATCAACATAAAAAAATAACCTCCTCTACCGAGGTTGATTGCAGTGCCTCTATGTTATCTAAAAACCGTAATCTGTCAAGTTATTTGTTTTGCCCCTATTGGGGCAGGTGCAGATAGAGGCCCGCCCGGAGAGTCAAATAGGTAATATTGTCAACCGGAGCATCGATGAGCGTATATCGGCCTTCGAGCACAAAGCCGACGCGGGAGTACGGCAGGTCATAACTCAGCGAAGCCATCAGGTGATATCCGAGGGCGGCGCCGTTTTGGGGAATCGAGATAGCGTTGGCCGTCAATGACAGCGCCTGGGCGCGGACGTATTCATAGGTCAGTGAATGGCTGCCGATGCCGGCGCCTAAGGCCAGTTCTCCCAGGGGAGTTGCGATTGGATATAAGGCGGTGGCCGTGAAAGCCAGGTCGCGAATACGGAGGTTTAGCGGATTGCCGGAAATATCGAACAATTCATTGCGCCATGAGTAGTCACCGGATATCTGGAGATCAACAAACGGGAGGTCGGCGATATAGATCCGGCCGCCGAACGAAGTCAGGGTATTGACATCATAGTCGTCGATGCGCAGTGCGTCTTGTTCAAGATTGGCCACCAGGCCGCCGTGGAGACCAAGACAGATATCCGCCGCGGAACCGACAGCGGCAAACAGAAAAACGCACAGGATAAGCGTGACTGTTTTCATAACTACCTCCTGCCTATTTCATCGGCTGTCGGCAGGAGGGGGTTAACGGTCTGATGTGAAATTTATGAACAGGGAATTTGATCGCACTGCGATCAGGAGGCGAAACGCTGATATTGCTCGGGATGTTCGACCAGCCGCAACAGGGCTTCGGCGATAGCGCCATAGCTGTTGCGTGTCACAGTCAGCGTCTGGCCGGCGCAACAATCATCGCGCTCCAGCGAGAAGCCATTGAGAAGCACCGGGAATCCGGCGATGCGGGCGCGACGCAGCAACTGCCGATTAAAGCCGCCATCGGAGAGCAGAAGCAACGAATCACCCCGGGAAAAGATATCATCGAGATCGTGTTGGACATGCAAGTAGATTGTCTCTATAGCGTGACTCACATCGGTGCGGATCGTTGATTCGAGCCGTGAGGTGGACAGCAGGTACCATTCACACCGGGGATATTTGCTTTTGACCTGCTCATGACTGCGGCGCAGCAGCGAGACCAGCATACGGTCCTGCCAGTCTCCGGCGACAATCAAACGCGGCACGCACTCGGCTTTTTTGTACCCGGCATAGTGATCAATATCTGAACAATCGCACAATCCCGCCGAAATAACAGTGGACGTATCGGGGAAGGTGGTATCAAATACCTGCGAATTCGAGAAGATGCGCGTCACGGAACCATCGATCAACTCAAGCGGATTGATATCCCGGCGGGTCCGATAGCAGTGATCATAGAGATCGACGTTGACGCCCATGAGGCGGGCGGCAGCGATAGCCGCAGCAATGATGGGGTTGATGCTGCTATAGGACGTCAGCACAATCGCCAGACGGCGTGAGCGGGTCAACCTCGGAACCAGTTTGCGCAGCATGGAGAACGCGGCGATGGTTTTGCCGGGCAGGGAGGTATCGGTATCATCGTAGCCGATAGCCATACGGAACGCGCCGGGGCGAACATGACAGGCATCGAGAACATCGCTGCAAGTCAGCGAAAACGGATAGAGTATCACCTCGCCATCGACGCCCAAACGATGAGCAGAGCGCCGGCCGGAACCGGCTACAGCGAGGCGTTCGAGCAGCGCGCCGGGCTTGAATATCAGATTATGCCGCTTCATATATCTATCTACACATAAGACGCCAAATAGATGCAAAAAGTGATTATAGAACGCTGTTGCTTGTCTATGATAAACGGAATTGGAGAAAAGCGGGTAAAAAATCAGCCCGCACCTCAGTTATGGTCAGGTGCGGGCTGCCCCTTGCCTGGGTATGACCTCAAGGCTCCCCCCTCAAAGAGTCCTGAGCTAACCCCCCTTTTTCGGCTGCGTACTCAATACAATTTCTTGTCCCTGTTGTCTGTCGTACACAGCCATTTGTCTTTGATAAGTACTATAAACAGAAACCGTGCCAGACCCGAAAAATCCTGCACATAATGTAAAAGAAGGTTTTAAACTAAAGATGGACAACAGCTTGCCAGAGCCAATTACAAGCGGGGAAATTTCGTACTATGATGATAATGTTTCAGCCTGAAACGAGCCTTGTTTCAGGCTGGAATTTTGTGAAACAAGTTACCGTGCCTCGAATTCGGCGTAGGTAGGCGTCGACAGGTATCGTTCGCCGGTATCGCAGATGATAGTAACTATCAGCTTGCCTTTATTCTCCGGGCGGGCCGCAACCTTCAGCGCGGCGGCAACATTGGAACCGGCCGAGATGCCGCAGAGGATTCCCTCTTCCCTGACCACGCGCCGGGTCATATCGATGGCTTCTTCGTTTGTAATTGTCATGATTTCATCGACCAGATCCAGATCGAGCACATCAGGCATAAAGCCGGCGCCGATGCCCTGAATCGGATGCGGGCCAGTTTCTCCGCCGGAGAGTACCGGTGAGGCAGCCGGTTCAACTGCAATGGCTTTGAATTCGGGCTTCTTAGGTTTGATAAAGGAACTGACGCCGGTAATAGTCCCGCCGGTACCGACGCCGGCGACAATGAAATCAACCTGGCCATCGGTATCATCCCATATTTCCGGCCCGGTCGTCGCCTTATGAATTTCAGGATTGGCCGGATTTTTGAACTGCTGAGGCATGAAGGAATTGGGAATTTCCTCAATAAGTTCCTCGGCGCGTTTAACCGCGCCGGTCATACCCTCGGCCCCCGGGGTCAGGATGATTTCAGCGCCAAAAGCTTTGAGAAGATTGCGCCGCTCGATCGACATCGTTTCCGGCATAGCCAAAATCAGGCGGTATTTTTTAACCGCACAAACATAGGCCAGGGCGACACCGGTATTACCAGAAGTTGGCTCGATAATCACCGTGTCCTGTTTGATTTTACCTTCCTTCTCGGCGGCGGAGATCATAGCATAGCCAATACGGTCTTTGACTGAAAATAGTGGATTATGTGATTCCATTTTTCCCACCACGCGGCCGGGTAGATTTTTGGCGAGACGGTCGAGAGCGACCAGCGGGGTTTTCCCGATGAGATCAACAACGCTTGCTGCAATTCGTGCCATGGCTGCACCCTCAGTAATCTTAGATGTGATACATTTGAGCGTCAGTTTCAGCCTTTTGCTGAAGATGCTCGATATTTGTCTTTTGCAGATATTCAACCAGATTATCTTCAGCCTGCTTCCAGAAGCCGCTGACAGTCAGCTCGACGCGATCATCATTGTTTCCCTCGTGTGATGAGATAAAGGTGATCTTCCCTTCGAGGGCCGAGACAACATCGAACACAGTAATGGAAGAGGCCGGCTTGGCCAGAAAATACCCGCCGAGTTTTCCCCGGTTGGAATTGATCAGCCGGGCTTTTTTGAGCTGAGAAAGTAATAACTCAAGATAGCGAACCGGGACGTTTTGAGTAACTGCAATTTCCTTCGCTTGAATCGGCCCTTTGCCGGCATTTTTGGCCAGATAAATAATAGCCTTCAGGCCATAATGTGCTTTTGCTGAAAACATGGGCTCATCCTTTATTGGTATTGTCAGGTGCCGTGGCAGCAGTTTTCCGCAGAATTATCGGTCGTCCCTCCCACCATTCCTCTCCACCGAGACTTCAGTCCAGAGACAAATGGAAAACTGCCAAGATGCGCTCACCCAATAGTATTCTAACATTTATACGAAGGATTTTGCAGATATTTTCAATTAACTACTAAAATTGTCCTGTATGTGGCCTACTTTTTTCGACGGCCAAACCAGAGCTGACGGGGCGATTCTGATGACAACGGGATACCATCGTAGTCACCCAAAACACCATCGACCATCAAACCGGCTCGGCGAAAGAGATCATTGATTTGTTCAGGGCGATACAGGCGCACCGATTCTCGATAACAGCGGTGCCCGGCCGAATCGGTAACATCGATAGTTTTACGAACATGGCGTCCGGTAATCCATCGTTTTTCAATAATCCGGGCGGGGCCGTGGGGGCCCACCACTGTCCGCTCCGAAAGCGGTACCAGGTTCTTTTCAAGATAAGCCGGATGAGGCAGATCAATCATCCACCATCCACGCGATTTAAGCGCCCGGGAAATAAGCTTCATGACATGAAAATCATCGGCGAAAGTGGGGAAATAGCCGAGCGAGGTGAACCAGAGGGTGATTCCATCGAAAGCGTTGCTATATGTGATATCGCGCATATCAAGCCGCCGCAATGTGGCCCTATACGGCGAACCGGCGAATTTTTTGCGGGCGACCTTTAGCAGGATATCAGACAAATCAATACCGGTCACCCGGGCGCCATTGGCCGCCAGGGCCAGCATATGGCGACCGGCACCACAGGCGATATCGAGAATTTTCTGGCCCGTAGTGAAAGGAACAAACTCCAGCAGTTTATTCACCTGATGCCGGGCCTCGGTATCACTGCGATGAGCATACAGCCAGAGATAATCGGAGCCGAAGGCATCGCGGTACCATTCGGCATATTTATTTTCCAAGTTGGATTGTTTCATCAAAGGTTCTTTCGACTATGATAAGCCGGCAATGAGGTCAGGCGCTCATCCTCTACCGGGGTGCCGACAGTGAAATGATACAAACTCTGGAACTGATTGCCGCTGAGGCCGAGCAGGTCATGGACAGCATTGTCGAAATAGCAGCCAATTCCGGTGGCGCGAGCCCCGGCGGCCTCGGATTCAAGATACAATACCTGTCCGATCATACCGGCTTCCCAGAATAACAGGCGGTACATCCAGGGGCCGAAGTCTTCAATAACCGGATTAAATTCGGCGATCATGCCGAGGCTGAAGAAGCCATCGGCGGCGATCATCTGACGGCAGCTCATTTCAGCTGCGGGGATTCGCAGGTCGGCTTCCCAGAGATAATACAGCGGCAAACCGGGAGTAATCCCGGTATGTTCCCAGAGGAAATCACTGCGGGTGGCGGCTTTGAGTATATCGAGAT
>CAZGLR010000014.1:0-40520 GCA_964526635.1 uncultured Ignavibacteriales bacterium
AGAGGGCCATATAGCGACATTCCTTACAAGCGCCGCCGGCTTTTTGATTGCCTATTCCACTGTGCGGTTGTTACGCTTGGTTGATGAACCACATCGTTAGAGGAGGTGTACGCGGCGGGAGTCTCTAAAACGCCGTTCCCCCCCAGGGATCGGCCGCAATATAAACTCCTCCTGCGCTTCCGTGGATTCAACCATGTGCCGGGAAATGCCTGGTTTCCTTAGTCAAATCATATACAAACGATGCACTAAAGTCAAGAAATTTCGCGTGCGAAATGTGAGAAACTTCACAAATCGCGATAAGTTGGGCCGGGAATGGCTGTATGTATGTTGTTGTAGGGCAAAATGCTAAAAGACACTGGTTTTTTTGAAGCCATATAGTGGATATGAATAGTCTAATATATGTTGCCTGCAATACAAGTATGCATATTCGAATTACCATCGCGAAGTTCTTCGGGCATTATGTGAAATAAATCACAAAAAGTCTTGACCAGCCGCAACCGATACATATATTATCGTAGTTGCGAAAGGATGCAAGTATGGCACTCGATGATCCCCGAATCTTTGAACTCCATGCCGGGTTCTGTAAAGTCATCGCCAATTCCAAACGGCTCATGATTGTCTCCCTCCTGGCCGATGGCGAAAAGAGCGTGGGGGAATTGGCTGAGGCCCTGGATTCGCCGCTGGCCAATGTCAGCCAGCATCTGCGCATCCTCAGGGATCACCACATCGTGACTATCAGGAAAATGGCCCAGACGGTGTACTATCGTCTCACCGACCGGCGGCTCCCCGAAGCCTGTCAGCTTATCCGTACGATTTTGTTGGAAAGCCTGACTCAGCAGGTGGAACTGGCCTGCGACGAAAGCTCGGAACGACAGGTACACCGGATATTTACGAAAAAGGGAAGATGAGTATGAATAGAGTTATCGGGTTTCGGATGTTCGCACTCGGGTGTCTGCTGACACTGTTTTTTGCGGCCACACTGCAGGGAGCACACCCACCGATCATGCTGCTCGATGCCGAGGGGAATGAGATCAATCCCATCACCGGGGATAACGCCGATCAACCGTTCTCGACGGCGATGACCTGCGGCATTTGTCACGATTATGAGACCATCACCGGCGGGTATCATTTTCAAATGGGCTGGGATGTGGTCAGTGATACATTCGGCGTTGTCGATGCCAAACCCTGGCAGATATCCAATGGTATGATGGGTAAATGGTGTCCATTATACTTCAGGCAACTGGCCAAAAAAGAAAACGAATCGGCGGACGCTATCGACCTGACCGTCTATGACTTTGTAGGCTTCTCTGACGGCAATGGCTCGCCATATCCCTGCGGCGCCTGCCATCCCGGCGGCGGCGGTCTGGAGTATGACCGCGAGGGTAACCGGTATGATGAAATGATGGCCGAAAATCCGGAACTGGCCGAGACTCTCGATGGTGACTACTATCAAAGCAAGTGGCACGAAAGCGGGGTTGTCGAGGCCGATTGCTTTGTTTGCCATCTCGATGGCTATGCCTTTGAGGAGCGGACTTATCAACTGGAACAGGGCAACTACAAATGGGCCGTAGTCTCCGGTACCGGCTATGGCATCGTGAGCGGTTCGGTCAAGCGCGGCCGGGAGCCATCGGTTGTCTATAACACGAAGTTTTTCAATGCCGATGGCACTATCAAACTCGACGTCAGTTGGCCCCCGCCTGACAAAAACTGCGTGTTCTGCCATGGTCAGTCCGACAGCCGCAAGCGCGGTTTTTCCTGGAATGATATTCATAACTCCGATGTTCACAACAGCCAGGGTATCTCCTGTGCCGCCTGTCATCCCTCCGGACTCGATCATCAATTTGCCAAAGGCAATGCCCGGGCGCTCAATGTGGCCGACCATCTCGACGATACCATGATGGATTGCAAGGAATGCCATGCCGATGGCTACCTCGGTGCAACCGTCCCGGATCATCATTCAGTCAGGCCGTCGCATCTGGAACGTATCGCTTGTGAAGCCTGTCATATTCCATCGCTGAACCTGTCGGCTGTTCGAGGCGTGGAATCGGCGACCGGAGAACTCGAATTCACATTCCGACCTGATTCGGTCGATGATTTCGGTGAATACGGTACCTGGTATCCTGATTATGAACGCTGGATAGAAAAGAAGATTTATCCTTTTAATACGCTGGTGATCAACTGGTGGGGAAACTACCAGGATGGTGTTATTTATCCCCTGTTCCTGCGGGAGCAGGAAGCCATCTGGCCGTTGTATGCAGACCGGGTGACCGATGATAACGACGATGGCGACCCCGAAGTCAATCGTGGCGAGGAGATTCTGGCCGGAATAGAAGCAACCGCCAGAGGGCTGGACGGCAACCAGCGGTTCAGCGAAATTCACCCGGTTTATGTCAAGGCGGGTACCGCCTGGCATCTGAATGAAGACGGCGTCCTCGATACGCTGCCGTTTGACGAAGTTACCTGTATTATGTATTCGATCAGTCATAATGTGGCCCCGGCGCGGTTTGCGCTGGGTGTCAACGGCTGCGGTGATTGCCATGACCATGAGGCGCATTTCTTCAAGGGCCGGCGCGTGCTCGATCTGTATGACTCCACCGGTGCCGCGGTTACGCGCGGCAATGGCTACTTCTTTGGCTGCAACCCGTTTTCATTTACAATCAATACTTTCCACCAGCAGATTCTCAGCCCGATCGTGAGTATACTCATTATCATTGTCATCTTCCTGGTGATATTGCATTATCACAGTTACGGCCCCAAGCATATACCGTTCATCCCCAATTCCGGTGAAGTGAAGCGGTTTTCACTGTATGAACGGGGGCTGCACCTGTTTCGCCTGATCTCATTTGTCGTGCTGAGTGTAACCGGTTTGATTATGGCTTTCAATCTCGTTTTGTGGCAGCAATTGCTGTTTAAATCACCACAGCAGATGCTTGAGTTCCATATCGGTTTCGGCATTGTGTTTTTGATTACCACGATACTGGGAATTGTGTCCTGGTACCGCGATGCCATCTTCAAGCCGCATGACAGGGAATGGATGAAAAAATTCGGCGGATATCTCGGCCACAAAGGTGAATTCACTTCGGGGCGCTTTAACGCCGGGCAGAAAATGTTTTACTGGTTTACTTCGATTTCGGGAATTCTGATTTCGGTGACAGGAGTTATTCTGACCTTTAAACCCATTACATCGCTGGCGACAGTCTGCATTACCTCGACTATCCATAACATCCTCGCTTTCATTATGATTGCCGGTGTTCTGGCCCATGCCTATCTCGGGACGGTGGCCAATCCGGGTACCTGGCGTGTGCTGGTCGACGGCTTCGTGACACGAATCTGGGCGGAACACCATCATCCGCAATGGTATCGGGAAAAGATGGCCCGCGGCGAAGTGGAAACCTGGGATGAGGCTGAAGGTGACCAGAACAATGATCCTGATCCGGAAGCCGGCAAGGCTAATTCGTAAGACCTGCTAAACCTGAGTCATGATAGGGGAGCGGCAGCGCCGCTCCCTTTATTACATCGTAAATTCGTACTCCGGGACGGAACAATCATAATCATGGACTGGTTACACTGGTAAACTGATACATCTACCGTCAACAACGATTGTAATAAGGGGTAACAAATTGTCTGAGAAAAAATCCATATTCGGTAATGGTGTGCTGAAAAACAGCGCCCGTGAATTCTTTGTCTTTGTCGATGACAAGGGCCAATCCTGGATCTGCGATAAGGAAGCAGTGGGGCAGATTGATCCCACCAAGCCCTTTGAGGGCCAGAATATCGAACGCTGCGAAGTGATGCCATTCGATCACGGTGGCTGATCCTCGTGCGTGTGGTGGAATCAAAATTCTGAAATCCAATCCCCGGTAAGTCCGGGGATTGGATTCCATAACAATACTTACGTGGACGTAAAGTATGGTTTCAATGACGCGACAGGATTTTCTCGATAAGGTCTTTAACTACGAAAAGTCAAGCGCATGGACGTATCAGGGAAGTGCCCCCTGTGTGATAGACTTTCATGATGAAAGCTGTCCACCGTGCAAACATCTCGAGCCGATACTGGGTAAACTATCCGAAGAGTATGACGGCCGAGTTATTTTTTATAAAGTTGATATAAAGGCAGAGAAAGACCTCGCTGAAGAAGTCGGCATCCAGAATTTGCCGACCCTGGTTTTCTGCCCCCTCGATGATAAACCGATTGTGATGCAGGGTGCGGCCCCCCGAGAAAAAGTCGTGGCGGCGATCGAAAAAGAGCTTCTGGCCTGATCACTGTCAGTTTACAGGTATTCGATTACTCTCTCAATCCCACCGGACCATACCATGAAATAGTATATGCCGTCAACAGACCATCGATTATTTCAGGCAGCGATGACGTGATTTGTTCAATAGCCCCCGGGGAATCAGCAGAAAATATAAACAGGGCATAGGGCGCACCCGAATCGACGGCATCGGTAAACGGTCCCGCCAACACGATGCGGCCGGTATCGCTGAAGACTCCCAGCAGGGAATCGACATTCCGATACAGCTCATCGAACGCGGTCAGTTCACTGTCGCGATAGAACAACATTGCCTGATATCCTCGCATGCCTTCCATGCCCTCAAGAGTATCGCAGGCCATCGTAGCCGAACCGATCCATGGATGATTTTCAACAGTCAATCTTCCTCGGATAACTGCCGGGTCGGTATCTACCAGTGTGTCGGCGGCATGCTTGGAATCAACTCGGTACCAGAAAAGCCCCCGTATTTTATTGGAATTATCGGGCGTATAAAATGGTCCGGCCAGCGCCATGAGCCCAAGCTCCGCCAGGCGTTGTATATTGGCCAGGTGCGCCGCTTGAATTGCCTGAATCGTATCGGTCGGCAGGTCAGCGCGACCTGGAGACGAAGAAATCAGGCCGACATAATAGGTTGTCGTATCGGCGATATGTTCAACCCGGAAGACATCAGCAGCCGTTAAGTGTTGCGATGAATCCGTACTGCACCCGGCAAGTGCGAGCAAAACGCAAATAGTTAAAAATCGCTTAAGCATATTCTCCACAAAATGATAAATCTTACGGCCTTATTCTAACGATGTCGAAACGAATTCGCCACATAATTAGTCTGGCTTGCCGGAAACTGAGCTTTTCGCTGAGAATTTACCAACATTGCCATTTCCTATTTTGTACCCATTCACGGCGCCGCTATACCCATACCCACAGAATTTTCCGTCGCGCTGGATCAACAGAACACATTGTAGACAAAATATGTGCAATAATAAATAAAAGGAGAAATTTTGTCTAATACACCCGTGAAAACTTCCGATACAACCCTCATAAGGGGTATTCAAAAGCACTTCTAATGCACCACAATCCGGGGCTGTTCGGGCGTTACACTCACAAGGCAGTCTGTCATGGGGCTAAGGGGGAAGTATGTTCTTCAGCAAAATGAAAATCGGCACTAAACTTATCAGTATCTTTTTACTCACTGGTTTGGTACCGCTCGGAATTTTAGGTTTTATCAGTCTTTCAAAGTCGCAATCGGCACTCGAGCATGCCGAATTCAATCAGCTTGAATCAATCCGGCAAATTAAAAGGCTTCAAATCGAATCATATTTTGCCGAACGACTCGGAGATGTTTCGGTTTTATCGTCCAACCCGACAGTTGTCGAGGCGATGGAAGCGTTTGATCAGGCTTTTACCTTTGGTGTCGACAGCGACCAGTACAAACAGGTCAATTCCGCCTATTCCGATTGGTTAACACAGTATGAAAAAGAATACGGCTACTATGATCTTTTCCTGATCAATACCGACGGCGACATTGTGTATACCGTCGAGCGAGAACCCGATTTTGCCACCAATCTTGTTTCGGGGAGATTTTCCAACCAGAATATCGCTGCCTTGTTTCACCGCGCCAAAAACGAGGTTGTCCTTCAGGATTTTGCCGCCTATGCGCCATCCAATGGCGTCGCGGCCAGTTTTGTCGGCGCACCGGTGAAGAAGGACGGCAAGACAATCGGCGTAGCAGCGCTTCAACTTTCCATTGCCGCGATCAATAAGATCATGCAGGAAAGAAGTGGTCTGGGTGAATCCGGAGAAACGTATTTGGTTGGTGATGATCTCCTGATGCGGTCGGACTCACGCTTTTCGACGAAGTCGACCATTCTTGAGCAAACCTGTGATCATGCCTCGATTAAATCCGGTTTGACCGGCAAGTCGGGTATTGAGGTTGTTCCGGATTATCGCGGTATCAATGTCCTCTCGGCCTATGCACCACTTGAACTACCCGGTCTGAACTGGACGATTATCGCCGAAATTGACGAAGAGGAAGCGTATCACGCTGTGGCCACGCTCCGCAGTTTTATTTTCCTGCTCATCGGGGTGATTGCTGTTATTGTGGCTGCCGTGGGGTGGTTTTTCTCGCGGAGTATTTCTCGCCCGATAGCGCGTGTAGCGATGGTTGCCTCGAGTGTGGCCCAGGGCGATGTGAATCATAAGATAGAAGTAAGATCACAGGATGAGATTGGGCAACTGGGACGTTCCTTCGAAGAGTTGATTGACTATATGAAGGAAATGGCCGGCGCCGCCGAGAGTATTGCCAGGAATGATTTGACCGCATCGATTACTCCGCGATCAGAAGATGATGCGCTTGGTAATGCCTTTAAGATGATGATTGACAATCTCTCCGGTGTCCTGAATCAGTTGAACGACAGTGTCCAGCAACTGGTGACGGCCTCCAATGAGATCAGTTCATCGTCGGAACAGATGGCGACCGGGTCCCGGTCACAGACAGATCAGGCTAATCAGGTGACCAGCGCTATTCAGGAAATGACAGCGACGATTCTCGAATCCTCCAAAAATGCCAATGAAGCCCGCGAGGTTTCTGAACAGACATCCGCGAAATCCGGCGAGGGGCAGCGCGTCGTGGGAGATACCATATCCGGGATGGTCCGTATTGCCGACTCCGCCTCCGAATCCGGACGCATCATTTCCGACCTGGCCGAAGCATCGGATAAAATCGGCGAGATTATTGCGGTTATAGATGACATTGCCGACCAGACCAATCTACTGGCTCTCAACGCTGCCATTGAGGCAGCCCGGGCCGGTGAACAGGGTCGAGGCTTTGCTGTCGTCGCCGATGAAGTCCGCAAACTGGCCGAACGCACCGGCACGGCCACAGGTGAAATCACTGACATGATAAAAGGCATCCAGGAGGATTCCGGACGGGCGGTGACATCTATGGAAGGTGCCTCCAAGCTGGTCGATGAGGGCAAGGCGCTGGCCGATGAAGCCGGCAACAGCCTGAATGAAATCAACCAGATGTCCACCCGGGTATCGGATATGATCATCCAGATTGCCACAGCGGCCGATCAGCAATCAGCTGCCGCCGAGCAAATTTCACATAGCATGGAGCAAATCGCGAATGTCACGCGAGAATCTGCCGCCGGCGCCGAACAGTCCGCCAGCGCCGCGGAAAATCTAAACCAACAGGCCGAAGTGCTCAAGACGATGATCGGGCAATTTAAAGTGCGAACCAAAGCGACTGTTTGATATTGATGGAATCTACTTTCCGGCGCCATCAGGCGCCGGAAAGTTCAGGGGGGAAATCCAATGAAAACTACGTCATGTTACATCCTGATGCTCGGCCTGTTGCTGATTAGCCTTGCCCCACTCGGGCAGGCGCAATCTGATCTTGAAATTTCAACCGGCGTGGACTGGTATAACCGCTATGTCTGGCGGGGACTTGATATCGCCGGAACACCGAGTATTCAACCGACATTATCTCTCGAGTATTCCGGCTTCGAGATCGGTATCTGGGGCGCCTATACCCTGTCCAACGAAACCTCGGAATCGGATGAAATTGACTTCTGGCTGGGATATACCCATGATCTGGGCAATGATGCCTCGCTTGGTCTTGTGGTTACCGATTATTATTTCCCGAACGCCGGGGTGGCGTTTTTCAACTTCAACAACTATGACAAGGTGATCGACGATTCCATTCCCGATCCCGGAGCGCATACTGTCGAAGTCGGGGTGTCTGTTACCGGGCCGAAATCATTTCCGATGACTGTTTCGGGATTCGTCAATGTTCACAACGACGCCGGTAATAACACCTATTTCCAGGCGGAGTATCCATTTGGAATCAACGGCACCGATTTCAATTTTTTTGTGGGTGTCACCGGGGGTAGTAAAGACAATCCGGATTACTATGGCGCCGACTCGTTTGAATTTATCAACATAGGAATTTCAGCCGAGCGCAAAATCGCGATAACGGACTCGTTTGTTTTACCGCTCAGCATATCATTCTTGGTCAATCCGAATGTGGAAATATCCTATCTGCTGGTTGGAGTAAGTCTTTGATTCTTGGAGCCTTGCAGGCGCGCATAATAATCGTTTCGGGAAAACGGCCGGCAATGCGCCGGCCGTTTTGTGTTACACCGGTTTCCGGATGACCGGATATCCGCCATCATCGATACTTGACAAAATCGTCGATGTATGTACTTTGTAAGTAGACGAACGACTTCTTTGATTTACCCCTTTTTATAACGATACTGTTTCCGCGCTCCGCGCCGGAACATGCCTTTGTCCCGGGATGATACTATGAAAGTCCTGATCTGCCTCCTGCTTGTCAGTGTTCTGGCAACACTTTTTACCGACTCATTATCCGCTGCCACCAAAGTCTATTTCGAAACCTTCGAGCGGCAGATCACCACCGATACGGCCGACCAGTTTGATCCATCGATTTGCGGCACGATAATCGTCTATTCCGATCGCCGCAATAGCGATGCCGATGTGTACATCTATGATCTGGCGGCTGATTCGGAGATTCAGGTGACCAGCGGTGGCGGTGATCAACTCCTGACCGATGTCTGGGACAATCACGTTGTCTATACCGACTATGGCAGCGGCAATGCCGAGATATTCCTGCGGTATCCTTCCGGATCATATGCCTCCATTCTTTCCCATCCGGCCAACCAGCGCCGTCCGGCTATCAACGACGGCGTCATTGTTTTCGAGGACGATCGCAATGGCAATTACGATTGTTACTGGTATATCAGCACGACATTGAGCGGATGGGTGACGCTTGATCTTTCTCATCAAAGAAAACCAGCCGTAGCCGATTCGATTATCGTTTATGAGGATTTCCGCAATGGCAATTCTGATGTCGGCATGTATCGTGTCGGGTGGTCGACCGAGATGCTGCTGACAGATGATCCCGCTCAGGATGTCGATCCCGATATCAATGACGGTATAATTGCGTTTTGCTCCAATCGCGCAGATATTGGAGATGTTTTCTACTTCGATATCGCAGCTGATTCTTTGGTACAGGTAACGGCCGGTGACGGCAACTATGAACGGAACCCATCGGTTTCAGGCGATTTCATTACTTATGAAAGCTATGCCGCCGGCGATGCCGATATCTGGCTGTATTCGATTCTACTCGATTCTTCGGTACGCATAACGTGTGATTCTGCCGAGCAATACCTGCATGATCATTCCGGCAATACGATTGTCTACACGGATAATCGCAACGGCAATCTCGATATCTACGCCATGACTTTCCTTTTCGAAGAAGTCGTGTGTGGTGATGCCAATGGTGATGATATCGTCAATGTCGGTGACGCTATCTTTCTCATCAATTATATCTTCAAAGCCGGGCCCGAACCGCTGCCGAAAATAGCCGGCGATGCCTCCTGTGATGAAGAACTCAATGTCGGCGATGCCATCTATATCATCAATTATGTCTTCAACGGTGGTCCGGAGCCCTGTTGTCCATAGCCCGTAATATCTTCGTTTCGCCGGGTATTTTGTGATATCATAACCTGTGTCACACCCGTATAAAGGGTAAATCAATCTATAATTTTATCAGGGAGTCTGCCCATGGCTACCTACGACTGGAGTCGTTTTGTCGAAAGAATCTACATCAATGCTTCACCTGAGCGGGTTTTCAATGCCTGGACCCAAGGAAGGGAACTGATGCGATGGTTTCCGATAAAAGCCGAAAGCGAAGCAAAAACCGGCGGACGGCTTTATTATGCCTGGCTCGGGGATGACAAGCTGGAGACAACGTATATCAAGGTCGTCAGGAACCGTTCGATTGAGTTCCCTTTTGGTAGTCATGGCGAAAAGGTCCGGGTGAAATTCCGCAAGAAAGGCTCCGGCTGTATTTGCGAGCTGGAGCAATTCGATATGAAGACAGACCCAAAAACCAAAGCGAGTACGCATCTTGGTTGCGCCACCGGGTGGGCCTTTTTCCTGGCCAACCTGAAGGCATATCTTGAGCACGGGATTGATTTGCGCAGCCATGATCCGAAGATGAGCTATCGCCAGGGTTTTGTTAACTCGTAAGGTGGCCTGTGAGGGTAGTTGTTTACTTATGTTCGAAAGTGACAACCGCGCTTGAAAATGCGGCAAAATCAAACCACATTTTACGAAATCTTCTGTGGTATCTAATGGTAAACCACTAATGACATCGCCCTCCGCATCCGATTAAGATAATAGTGGATTGTGCGAAAATAAGAATCAGGAATTAATCGGATGCAGGGACGGAAAACCAGACGGCAGGCGCAGGTACCAGCGGCAGTATCGGATAGTGAGATAGTATCCGGATTAGTCGCTGAACAACGATCGCATTCCGAATCACACCGAATACCGACAATAGCACTGCGGCGGCCTGCGGAATCCATATATCATGAAATCTTTGATAAATCCCCGGTAGGTATAGTCATTGCCAGCGGTGAATCGATTGCGCTGGCCAATCAGCGGGTGGTTGCCCTCTCAGGATATTCACGTGACGAACTGATGTCGCAACCATATATGGATCTTATCCACTCCGACGATCGCAACCATATCCGCGATGTACGGATGCAACTCCTCGAGGGCAATCGCGATCACGCTACTTTTGAGTTCAGAATGCTGCACAAAGATGGCGGGATCCGATGGTTCGAGGGAAGTGCTGTCCCAATCATGTATGCCGGCCGGATCGCCACTCTGAACTACCTTCGTGATATCTCAGCGAAAAAAGAACTGCACATTGAACTCAAAGACAGCGAAGCCCGATATCGCTCCTTTGTCGAGAACTTCCAGGGCATAGCTTTTCGGTATACACGTGATTTTGTGCCATTATTCTACCACGGCGCAGTTGAGGCGATTACCGGATACTCCGAGCGGGAGCTATTGTCCGGTCATCCCCAATGGTCCCAGATTGTCTATCGACCGGACCGTGAGATGTTGACCCGGCAGGCGCAGCAAGTCCAGACCGTTGCCGGGATTTCTCTGGAGCGGGAATACCGGATTCAGACCAGAGATAATGAAATCAAATGGATCCGTGAGTCGATTCAAAATATACCTGACGACAACGGCAGTCCGATGTACATACAGGGCGCTATATATGATATAACCGAAAAGAAACGTTCCGAGCAGAAACTCCGGCAGACCTATGCCAATCTTGAGCAGGAGCGGGAAATCCTCAACCAGAAAAACCAAACCCTGAAGGACGTCCTTAATCAGATTCAAGAGGAAAAAAAGCAGCTTGCACTCGACATCCAATCAAATCTCAATCGCATAACCCTGCCATTGTTTACCATGCTTGAAGAACAATCCGATCCCGATAAAAAGGAATATATCGCCATTATCAGAGAAGCGATCGGGAATATCACGTCACCATATTTGTCGCGTCTGGAGCAGTTGTATTCGCAGTTGACTCAGCGCGAAGTCGAGATATGTATGATGATCCGGAGCGGGTTTACCTCCAAGCAAATCGCCCAGGCGCTAAATAATTCGGAACAGACCGTCCGCAAACAGCGTAAAATGATTCGCCGCAAACTGGGTATAGCCAATACCGACGTCAACCTGATGTCGTTCCTTAAATTATTGCGATAGAATGGCTAAGGTATCTTTCGCGACCATTCCCAACCACTGCTGTTTCGCTAATTAATAAAGATCCCCGGGGGTAAAGTATATACCCCGCATTGCCCTCATAATCCCCCCTCGGGAAATCGGATAATTCGGGCGAAAAAACGATAAAGGGCAAGGACGGCTGTATTCCGTCTGCTCCGGATCCTGGCTGACACCTGTGAATCGACATCAGAAGTACATCTGAATATAGGTTTGAATAGCGACCATTCCGGTCGGGGTTCCTGTTGTCAGCCGGAAGGCAAACGGATGTGACCACAATTTCAGGTAGATAGAGACATGAACAAAGGAGTCAATAATGAAACGGGTGCTTCAGATTACTCTCATACTGCTTATCTGCGGTATGTTCAGTGCCGGTATTTTCGCAGGTGATGTTGTCAAGATCGGCTTGAATTATCCTAAGAGCGGTCCCTATAGCGTGCAGGGTCTGGATCAGTTCCGGGCCGCCTCTCTGGCTGTTGAAGAGATCAACGCCAATGGCGGTATTCTCGGTAAGCAGGTCGAGCTGGCCTGGCGCAACAGCGAATCAAATGTCGATGTGTCCAAACAGAATGTCAAAGACCTGATCGATGTCGATCGTGTCAAGATGGTCTTCGGTGGATCATCGAGTGCGGTTGCTATTGCCGCCGGTGAAACCTGCCAGGAACGGGGTGTACCGTTTTTCGGGACCCTGACCTATTCCACGTCGACGACCGGTACCAAAGGTCATCGGTATACCTTCCGGGAATGTTATGATGCCTGGATGGCCGCCAACGCCATCGGCAATTATCTGAAATCGAACTTCGCCGGCAAAAAGTACATGTATATCACCTCCGATTATACCTGGGGCTGGACTACCGAAGAATCGGTTCGTCAAATCACCGGTACGACCGATAAGGATGCGCACAAGAGTGTGCTGACACCGTTGGGCACGACCGATTTCAATAAGCAGTTGTCACTGGCCAAGATGGTGAAGCCGGATGTTCTCGTGCTGGTACTTTTTGGTAAGGACATGAGCAACGCCATCCGCCAGGCAACCGCCATGGGTCTGAAGTCCTCCTGCCAGATTGTCGTTCCGAACCTTACGCTGGGGATGGCCGAAGGTGGCGGTCCCAAGGTTATGGAAGGTGTTATCGGGGCGTTGCCGTGGTGCTGGAATGTCCCGTATCAGTACAATTATCCCCGGGGCAAAAAGTTTGTCGAAGATTATTCGGCCAAATACAGCCGCTATCCGAGCACATCCGGAGCGTCAGCCTATACCATCGTCTATGAATATAAAGATGCGGTCGAGCGCGCCGGCAGTTTTGACGGCTCACAGGTCGTGGCGGCGCTCGAAGGTCATACCTATCAACTTCTCAAGGATCCGCAGACATGGCGCGATTTCGACCATCAGTCGATTCAGACTGTCTTTGCGGTTAAATGCAAACCGCAGGCCGAGGTCATGAAGGACAAGTACCAACTCGATTATTTCGAAATTCTCAGTTCGATCGACGGCCCGAGTGCTGTGATCACCCGGGAGGCCTGGAACAAAGCCCGTGCCGAAGCCGGACTCCCGCCCGAACTGGAACCGCTGGTTAATACCCGGTAAATATGAGCCGCTGCCGGAGGGTATGGTCAAACCATATCCTCCGGCCTGAGGCGGTCTCACATCCCTCTCACTAATAGCGTTGCAGAGCCTGGGGAGGCAGCATGTTTAAGTGGAATATACGCGCTCAGATTCTTTCAACCGGTGTCGTCAGCCTGATTGTGCTGTTCGCGATTGTAGTGTATTTTTATGGCTTCACTGCCAAACGGTTCAGCCAGAATGTCGACGATATTATCTCGATCATAAATGAACAATATGCCGCCAATACGTCGCAGGAACTCGAAAACCGCGCGATCACTTTTGATCAATGGACACGCGAAGATGTTTTTGGGCTGGCAATTGAATTCAATACGACCAAAGAACTCGGGGAGCAGATGATCGGGTGGCAGGCGGAAGATCCCGAATTCATTCTGCTGGCGGTAGTTGATAAAAACGGCGATGTCATCGAGGCCGCCAACGGTTCTCAACTTCGGTCCGCCCATGAACTAAAAGGGCGACGTCTGGCCGATGCCGAGACTGTGCTGTCGGCCGGATCAAAGTCAGTGATCTTCACGCAAAGCGCGGCCCTCGAGGCGCTGGGTGCTCAATCCAACGCCACCTATATGTTTGTCTATCCGGCCCGGGGGTCCGATGGCAACCGCGTGGGTGCCTTTATCGCCTATACCGGCTGGAACGGCGTCAACACTCTGACCCAGGCCAGCGCCGATAAACTCAATGCGCTTGAACTCAACGGCGCAGTTTCTTTCGTCGCCATCCCGGAGAAAAAACTCCTGATTAGTGCCTCCGATGGCGCTAATGGTCACGCTGGTGTCGACGCCTTTATCAATGAACACGCAGCGGCCGGTGCAAACAAAGTGGTCGAGACCGAACTGGCCGGCGAAAATATGCTGGTCGGAACTACCCCGGTCAAATTGCCGGACAGCTTTGCCGCCGATTACAATACTGTCCAGCCGACATTCGTTTCCCTACTGTCTAAAAAAACAGTTATGGCTGCGCTCAACGATACCCTGACCAGAATCATTATACTGGCTGTTCTCAGTAACATCCTCATTCTGGCCATCAGCTACTTTATCTCATCACGGATCTCGCGCCGTATTCGCAAAATTGCCGGCGTCGCCGATAAAATGGCCAAGGGTGATATCTCAACCGAAATCGAAGTTACTTCCAACGATGAAATCAAAGATCTGGTGGTCTCCTTCAAAGAATTGTCCAGGTATATCGGTGATATGACCACCGCCGCCAACAAAATCGCCGCCAATGATCTGACTGTGACTGTCTGGCCTCGTTCAGAGCAGGATGAACTGGGTAAATCATTCCAGACAATGATCGAAAATTTGACCGGGATGATCATCAGCCTGCAGGAGAACGCCCGTGAACTGAGCAGTTCGGCGACCGAAATAACTGCGACCTCGGAGCAGATGGCTTCGGGCGCCAGAAATCAGTCGCAGCAGACGGCGCAGGTCTCATCGGCGATTCAGCAAATGAGCGCGACTATTATGGAATCGTCGCAAAACGCCGGCGTCGCCCGCGAAAGCGCCGAGAGCTCATCGGAAATTTCCGAAAAGGGCCGACTGACAGTATCATCGACTATCGATGGTCTCATCAAGATCACCGAGGCCGCCAATGATGCCCATCGCATTGTCAATGATCTCGCGCAGGCATCATTGCGCATCGGCGAAATCACCAGTGTTATCGATGATATCGCCGATCAAACCAATCTGCTGGCCCTCAATGCCGCTATCGAGGCCGCCCGGGCCGGGGAACAGGGTCGCGGTTTTGCTGTCGTGGCCGATGAAGTCCGCAAGCTGGCCGAACGGACCGGGAAAGCCACCGGCGAAATCAATGATATGATCAATTCGATTCAGTCCGATTCCGAACGGGCGGTGCAATCGATGGAGCGGGCGTCATCGCTGGTCGAAGAGGGGAAGGAACATGCCGACGAAGCCGGTGTCAGCCTTAATGAGATCAATACTATGGCGATGCGCGTCAAGGATATGATCGTCCAGATCGCGGTTTCCACCGATGAACAGTCGGCTGCTGCGGAGGAAATCTCCAAGAATGTCGAACATATCGAAAATGTCGCTCGCGAGACCGCAGCCGGAGCCGATCAGTCGGCGTCGGCGGCAGAGAAATTAACGCAGCAGGCTGAAAATCTGAATAAAATGATCGCGATATTCAAAGTGCAACACAAAACTTCGACCTGACCAGTGTGTCGATGTTTATCCTTGCCAAGCGGGGCCGGTGGATCCGACCGGCCCTTTTTTTTAGGGTATTGGGAATCGAGAGGCGTCAAGCGACGGACCTGCAAAAGATGAGGCTCCAAAAGAAAGGTCGCTCCGGTTTAACTGACTATGGGCGAGTTTTGAATTAACCCGGATTACCGGGCATAGTATTTCCGAGCACTGGCGACAATCTATCGGGCGAATGTGGTCAGCCGGGGACTTACATACTAATAGCGAATCTCAACGGCCAGTTCTATAAAGTGCTCCTTTACCACCGAACCATCGTTTACTTCGAGATGATCATAATCAAGCAGCACTTTTGAGTTTTTATAGAAATAACAGGAAATCCCGACAATGAAGCGTTGCTTGTACCAGTCGGTCTCGACATAGTCGCTGTTAAAACGGTCATAGCGGGCAAAAAGCGCAAAATCTTCAAATGGATACTTGAGTTCGAAAAAAACCGAATAGCCGTCCTGATCAACCGAGTTACCATTCTCGTCAACCATGTCGCCATCGAGATCGCCGACGCCATTGTAATACATTGAGGTTACTATCAGACGTTCAGTTTCGAGGGTTGCAAAACCAGCCAGAAACGAATAGTCCGGCGCCGCTTCAGTGTTGGACTTGCCGTAACCGCCGACAACGCTCAACTGTATGCCTGGTATGACATCAGGAAATGGTCGAAGCGACAGGCGACCTTCCAGAAGTTTATTTTCATTTTTCTCAACTGCCTCATAGCCGCCGCCATTGTACACGCCGAAGACCAGGCTGCCATATCGTCCCGGGTAGCTATTATTGACTTTATTCTGGTATTCCTTGTCAATTTTTCCACCAAGAAGAGTTCCGAAGGTGATGCCATAATCAGCCGACTTGACGATGCCATAGCGCTCGATAAACATGGTTCCCTGGACACGATACGGATTTATTTTCTGTTCGAAATCCAGCCACGGCCGGTGAACCAGACCAAACTCGAAATACATGTCGTGAAATATTGAAAAGGCGCCAAACGCGTATTTAATATACAAATATTTCAACCGTATTTCGATATCCCCCTCGCCGTCGCCCTCCTGGTCCACGGCGATATCTTGAGTTACACGGGTCGAAAGTGACTGGTTGAATTTTTTCTTGATTGTTACATACCCGCGCTTCAGTCGAAATTCATTCGATGATTCATCATCGGAATCTTCCATATCATATGCCAGAAACCATTGTCCGGAAAACGACATGCCATCGGATATCACCTCAATTGGCGATTTGACTGCGGCTGAATCGGATGATTCTTCAGCGTTGATGATTTCAGCGAAAATGATTAATACAGCCAGCAATAAAACGACCGCGAAGGGAGTTGCCTTGATCATGGTATCCTCATTGCCCATAGATCAACCCGGCACTATGATCCGGGAAGCCCCCGTACTCTGAAAGTGGGGCCTCCCGGCGATTACTCAAGATGCAGCGCCCCGAGTCTTAACGTTTTTCTAACACAACGCTAACAATATAAGGGATTTCGAGGAGAAGATCAATTGAATTGACGCTTAGCCTAATGATATAGTTTTCGGTGCGAAAATATTGTGGAAATTCGTAAGTGTGATACCATCCGAGGGTTTTATTTTACTACGTTTTTAAGGCGAGCCCCTCACCCTGCTGTCCATAACTGCTTATTGTGTTGGCAGTTGATCGTTTACAGGACAGCCGGTTGCTCAACAGGCTGTCTCTTTTCATCATAATCTAAAATCTGCAACAGGCCAAAATCAGTTGCCATTTCTAAATGATACGGCTATTTTCCCATATTACCGTGTATCAGCACCACGAACTACACCATGAAATAGGCTATCTGGTAACATCACCATATGAGACAAGCCGTTGGGTGGAGGGTATTGTAATGTTCAGGCAGACAAAGTGGTTTCTGTCAATATTGCTGTTGATGTTGGCGGCGCAGGCATTGGCCGCTGATTTATCCGAATATGAGAGAGTTGTAATATTGTATGATTCGGCCAGAGCCATAGAAGCGCCGGTATTCGCGCCGATTTCATGGGGAGCGGCCGAAAAACTGAAAGTTGATATCGAAGATGCCATACGCAAGAACTATGGCCAGAAATCGCTGGATCGCAAGGTTGCCGAATTTCGGGAGTACGTTGAAAACTCGCTCAAGGCCACCGAAGTATGTCTGCTTACACTTGGCGAATATCTGCCCCGGAGAAACAAGGCCATAGAAGCCGGGGCCCGGGAACTGGTGCCTGATCTGTTCAATGAAGCTGACCGTCAGTTAATCGGCGTTACCGCTCGTATTGAAGACGGAAACGTTAAGGGCGGTTTAAAAAATGTCGAAGAGGCCATGCCCTATTATGATCAGGCTGAGTTCGAAGCCATCCGCAAAGATATTCTCGGGAAATCGTGGGTCCTGATCGACAAGGCCGAAACTGATGAAGCCCGAAAATATGCTCTTTCGACACTCAATAAGGCCACAACCAACCGCGATCGGGCCGACCAAATTCTTCAGGCTGACCGGTATAACCGTGATGAAGCAATAAAACATGCGCGCATCGCTGAATATGAAGCACGGCATGCCTCCAATATCGCTCAATCGGTACGGGCCCTGGAGCGCAATGATCAGGCCTGGGAAAAGCTGATGCTGGTTTATGAAATCCAGATGAATGCGGTCGGCAAATCTATCGGACTGGATCACTTGCCATTTGACAATGGCCCCCAGGCGGCGGCGGATACGCTTATTCTGTATATTGAAAGTCTTCAAAAGGAAAGCGAAACCCTCAGGGCGCGCCATGCCGAATTCAAACAGGCAGTGGCTGACAAAACAGCCAAACTGATGGCGAAATTGAATGAGACATCACTCGATGATGATCCGCTGGCGATGATAAACGACCTTGACGTTCACCTGGCCAATCTGCTGGAATCATACAGCAGTATTCAGGCCGAATACGCCGCAACCCATGATCAATTGACCGAGATGTCCGCACAGCATGAGGCGGTCTCCGTCGAACTCGACGAACGGCTTGCCCGGGAGGAAAAATTCAAGGAAGCCAAGCGGACGCTTAATCCATCCGAGGGTGAAGTTCTGTTTAATTCCTCCAATGATATCGTCATCCGCCTTCACGGCCTGTCATTCAGTGTCGGCAAAAGCGACATTGTCGATGAGCACGTACCTATTTTGCGAAAATGCGAAAATATTGTTGCGATGTTTCCGGAGGCAAAACTGGTTCTCGAAGGCCATACCGATGCCACCGGCGACCCGCAATCCAATCTGCAATTGTCGGAAAAACGGGCTTATGCGGTTATGCAGTATCTGCGTCAGTCGATGCTGATTCCGGCCGAACGGATATCGGCTATTGGCTATGGTTCGGAGAAACCGGTGGCGTCGAACCTGACCGACGATGGACGGGCCAAAAACCGCCGTATCGATATAATTATTATGCAATAAACCCGGAGCCCGGGCTGGATATTCATATCCGGGGCGACTACCGATCGCCCCGGTGTATGTAGAGCAGGAAATTGAGCTGAAATTACCTCTTCGTCTGCCCATATTCTCCGTTTTTCCCCCGTATATTGTAACAGTGAAGACGCACGTAAAGACTGCGCATGGCCATGTGGACTCAATGTTGGCAAAACAGCGCCATCGGGGAAATCATTGACATAATTCTACAATAATTTATATTGTAATATATGTGGGGGAAGGCATTCCCCCGGTCCGCGTAGTACCGCACGCCGCCATGCGCACTTACCGGATACTGCACGAGTAAAATTACGGGAGGAAATATGAGGCTTTTGACCGGCCTGGTTCTCATTCTGGGTCTTTTTCTGCTGGTCGCTTCGGCTGTGGCCGAAGAAAAGATCTACGGATCTAACACACTCCGACAAAACCCGGAAATTACGATTTACCAGGAAAATGACCGGGGTATTCCAACTTACATCGAGGGAGCACTCAGCGACGGGAGTACCGCCAAGGGCGGCGAGGTTGCCGAGACCTTCGCGTTTCTCGAAACTCACCGCGGGGCTTTCAAGATGGCCTCCCCGAGCGAGGAGATGAAGGTCGAACGGATGGATATCGACGAGTTCGATATGCGCCATGTTAGGCTCTCCCAAACGTATCAGGACCTGCCGGTTATCGGCGGTGAGCTTATCTCTCATTTCACTGCCGACGGCCGCCTGAAGACGATCAACGGCTACTATTATCATGATATATCCCTTGATCCGGTACCGCTGGTGCCATCAGAAGAGGCCATACGGATCGCCTCAGAGGATCTGGAAGTGTTTTTTGGCAAGGGCGAGCCAGATCAGCCGGAACTGGTGGTATTTCCCTGGGATGATACCTACTACCTGGCCTGGCGGTTGTTTCTTTACTCCGATACGCCGATGGGCCGCTGGGAGTATTTCGTCGATGCCAAAACCGGCGATGTTATCTTCAATGCCAACCGGATTATGAATGAAAATGATATCGGTACCGGATATGGTGTCATGGGAGATTTTCGTGACAGTATTGAGACCCATTACAGCGGCTCAACCTATCAGATGATTGACCGGACCCGGCGGCTGAATAATAATCCGCATGGCCACGATGGTCAGATGCCGTCGACCAATGATATCCGGACGAACATCGCCGGGTCGAGTCTGCCGGGATCGCTGGCTTCCGACCCGGATAATCTCTGGGATCAAAGCACTCAGGCGCCGGCTGTCGACGGTCAGGTGTATACCGGCCTGGTCTATGATTATCTGCTGCATCACCTGGGACGCAATGGCTACAACAATGCCGGGGCGTCGATGTTGACGATTGTCAACTATTCCGGCGACGGCGACAACAATGCCTACTGGGATGGCTCCCGAATTGTGATCTGGAGCTGGTCGTCGGGGTGGCGGTCACTGGCTGGCTGTCCTGATGTGATTGCCCATGAATGGGGTCATGCCGTCACCGAATATACCTCCGGACTGGTGTATCAGAAAGAACCGGGTGCGTTGAACGAATCCTTCTCCGATATGATTGGAGCGGCATTTGAGTTCTATCATCCGGAACTGGATGTCGGTGATTGGGATATGGGCGAGAATGGCCGTACGACGGGTATCGGCTTCCGTTCCATGGATAACCCGCACGAAGCCAGCGATCCCGATTATTATGGTACCTCCGATCCCTACTGGATTGATGTGGAAGGCTGCTCACCATCGTATTACAACGATTACTGTGGTGTTCACACCAACAGCGGTGTCGGCAATAAATGGTTCTTCCTGCTCTCCGATGGCGGTTCGCATCATGGTGTCACTGTCACCGGTATCGGCGTACAAAATGCTATGCTGGTAGCCTATCGCGCCAACGCCATGTACTGGAACTCCAACACCGATTATCATCAGGGAGCACTGGGGACGATTTCGGCGGCTAATGATCTCGATACCACCGGGACTTGGGCCCAGCAGGTTTCGGCGGCCTGGAATGCTGTCGGGGTTGCGACACCCGGACCGTCGCTGGCCTTTTCGTATCCCGATGGACTTCCCGAAACTCTGTTACCCGGAGAAGCGGCTACATTTAGAGTCATACCATCGGGGACTCTGGGTGGCACGCCCGTGCCGAATTCCGGGTATATTTATCTGTCGCTCGATGGCGGACCGTTTGTCAAGACCTCGATGCTGGATCTGTTCTCGCATTATTCGGCGATGATTCCCGGAGCATCATGCGGCAGCGTGTATCGATACTACGTCAGTATCGATGAATCATCCAGCGGCACCGTCTACGATCCTGATCCCTCCGCACCGATCGTCGCGTTTGTCGCCGATTCGGTTGTTTCGGTCTTCGATGACAGCTTCCAGACCGACCAGGGTTGGACAGTCACCGGCAATGCTGTCGAAGGTATGTGGCAACGCGCGATTCCATCCAATGGCGGATTCCGCGGCGATCCGGCCAGTGATTTCGACGGCTCTGGATATTGTTTTGTCACGGATAACGGCGTTGATCATGATATCGACGGCGGGACGACCTACCTGACATCGCCGACCTTCGATATGTCGGCAGGCGATGGTGTCATTAAGTATGCCCGCTGGTATTCCAATGACTTCGGGGCTTCGCCGTTTGCCGATGAAATGTATGTCTATGTTTCCAACAACGACGGTTCGAGCTGGACTCTGGTCGAAACCGTCGGCCCGGTCGAAGATGCCTCCGGTGGCTGGGTGGAAAAATCCTTTTTGGTGAGTGATTTTGTATCGCCGAGTGCTGCGGTGCGAATTCGTTTCGAGGCCGGTGATCTCGGTGATGGCTCGGTTGTCGAGGCGGCGATCGATGCCGTCAGTGTTACTGTCTTCGGTTGCGATCAGGCGCCGCCTGAACTCGATATCGTGACCGAGACAATCGATGACTGGACATCGGGCGTGGCCTTCAATCAGGTACTCGAATCCAGCGGCGGAACCGGTACGCATGTCTGGTCGGATATGTATAGTGAGCTGTCCGGAACCGGCTTAAGCCTGTCGGCCGGCGGTGAGCTTGCCGGCATGCCGGGTGATACCGGTCAGATTTCCTTTACTGCGTTGGTCGTTGATGATGAAAGCGACAGCGCCATGCAGGTATATGATTTCATCATTAATCCGGCCGTCAGTATCACAACCGAAACGCTGGCGTCCTGTACCACCAACGTTGCCATCACCCGGCAGTTAATTACCACCGGCGGTACGGGAACTATCATCTGGTCAGATCTTAACAATGATCTCGATGGCACCGGGCTGGCCCTGTCGACAAGCGGCGAGTTGAACGGAAGCGTGGCCGATCATGGCACGATCTCGTTTACTGCGCATGCCATCGATGCCGTCGGCAGCTATGAAGATAAGCTGCTCTCCATCGATGTGCTGCTGCCGTATGTCTGCGGTGATGCCAGCGGAGATAATGATGTCAATTTGGCCGACGCGGTGTATGCGGTCAATTACGTCTTCAAATCCGGTCCCGCACCGGATCCGCAGGAGTCCGGTGATGCCAACTGCGATGGCGCAGTCAATGTGGCTGACGTCGTTTACGTAGTGAATTACATCTTCAATGCCGGTCCGAATCCATGCTGCCCATAGGTAGCCGGGCTGATTAACCGCAACAGAATATGAAAAAGGCCGGTTCAAATGACCGGCCTTTTTTGTAGGGAGTGCGGATGGGAGCTTGATTCAGTGCTGATGGTTGTGATCGGGATCATCGTGGCTATGGCCGTGATCGTGGCCGTGATGATCATGGCTGTGATCATGGCCATGATTATCACCCGAATCGAACAGCCGGACACCGATCGTGCGGCAAACAACCGGATGTTGATTTGATGCCAGTTTGGCGAATCTTTCGGTCATGGCATCAGTTATAGCGGACTGCTGAAAGAGAGAGGATACCAGCCAGGTAAGATACAACTCGACAAATTTCTCATTATCGGCAGCGTCATTCAAGGCGTCATGTGCAATATCCGCGGATTTCAGCCAGGCGTTTTCGAGGACAGGGTTTCGTGTGTCCTGGAAATCGGCCAGTGCTCGGGCCGCATGGATTTTTATAGCCCAGTGCGTGTGTTCGAGCAGCGCTGATACCTTTCCAGCCAGACGTTCATCGCCCCTTTCCGCCAGCAAAGCGGCGGCGTTGAGTATGGCATGGGCGGTGTCGGAATCAGTCTGCGGTGTCGCATCATACTGCTCCCATTGCTGCAACCAGGCATTCCCCTCATCACGATTGAACTGAGTCAGCAGCGATGCCGCCTCGTATTGTTCCTTGATGAACGATGCCGACAGCAGCGGTACAATCATTTCATTAAAGGCCGGGTCATTTCTCTCTTTGAGTACGCGTAGTGCATAGATGCGTGCCCATTGATTGTCACTGGCCAGGGCCGCTGCAATTCCCTCGTCGGTGGCCTCAAAGCCCTCCGCCTGAAGACTTTGTACAGGTGTCGGACGTTCGGGAGCATCGGCCATCAAAAACGATCCACACACCAGCAAACTGATCATTATGACACACACTCGGAATATGATGAATGTATCCATCGACTATCTCCACTCATATGACATTACCGATCAGCAGCCGGGGAAGGCGGCTTTGAGAGCGGTAATGAGATTATCATGACACGTCTTCTGGGCATTGTTGGCGCCACTGGTATCCGGCGGGCCATGATTGGGGGTGTTATCCCAGGCATCGTCGTCGGCGTTCCTCAGGATAGCGTCAGCCTGAGCCTTCATTGCCGCCGCCGCTTCTGCCGGTGTGTCCGGAGTCGGTTCGACGCAGGCTACTGTCAACATTTCGATATCGTCTTCAGCCGTTTCCCATTCGGCATCGAAAGCGTCTCTCCATTCTTCGAGGTGTTTTTCTTCATGCACCTGCGAACAACTGGTTGACGTATAGTCCGCTCGCGGCGCTCGCGGCGGATTGCCGGCCGAAGTCAGATCAGCGACGGCATCCTGGCATTGTTGAAGGTTAGCCACATCACCGGCGCCATTGACGTCGGTTCGTCCCTGGGCACAGACGGATATTGAATATGGTGACGTAACTTCCGTCACCCGCATTTGCCAGGTATCGCCATCGAGGCAACATGCTGTGTATGTGGCAGTTGCGCGATGAACCTGAAAAAGACCAAAATTACCGCCACAATTGGCCCGGGTACTCGGGATATCATCATATGTGACAGCTACATCGGGATTCGGATCGCAGGGAGGGGCTTCGCAACAAGGTTCTTCCACTTCATCGCTGCACGGTACCGGACCGCTTTTAAAGATATAGTTGATCAGGTAAACACCATCACCGACATTTACTGCGCCATCAAGATTTACATCGGCTGTTAATAGTGGATCAGGTGCCGGGCCGCCGCTGAAGACATAGTTGATGATATAGACAGCATCGCCGACATTGACATTGCCATCACCATTGGCATCACCGCATAAACCGGGTTCGCTGACTTCAATAGTGAGTTCACAATTGACGCTTTCGCCGAAGCCATCACTTCCGGCCAATACCGCAGAGAAAATACCCACAGTCGAGGGTTCCGTCTCCCATTCATAGACACCCGTTACCGGATCAATAGCACCGGGGCCGGAGATGAGGCTGTAGGAAACTTCATCACATCGTTCACTCCCAATGGCCTCAAAGAAGTAAACGATATGGTCGCCGGACGTAGCCTGTAGAGCGGCGTCACAAGCCGCCGCAGGAAGTGGTGGGACATTCGTTACGTTCAGAGTAAGCGAATATGCCGGAGAGCACCCGACTGAATCGCAGACCTGGAGTTCAAGCGTATGTGTACCGATGTCGGCACTGGTGATTTCCCAGCCCCATTCGCCACTGGCAGGGACAAGGAATCCAGGCCCCGATATGAGATTATAGGACAATTCCGTACCCGATGGACTGACTCCGGCCAGCAGAAGATTGGGATTGCGGCAAAAATCGAATTCATAGGTCAATTCCGGATTGAAATTGGCAATGAAGGGTGGTTCCGGCGGCAACTCCAGACAACACAGCTCAGTCTCGATAGCAAAGTTGGAATTGAACTCAGTTAAATCGGGCAATGGAATCCACTCTGTTCCCAGCAGGACGCGGGATCCGTTGACCGGACAACTGCCATCATCAGCCAGCAGGGCGAATGTATCAAAGGCTGGATCGATGGTCGTGAATCCTACGTGAAAATCTCCGGGTGGTAAATCCAGGGGAACCGGAAGGGGTATAGTTGTCGGTAATGGATACCATTGTATATCCGCTCCCGGAATGGGAATTGAAAGTAAAAACGGTCCGGGGTTCCCGAAACCGTCATCAGCCCAGATCAAAACATCGATACCAGCCCCTGACAAATTCTGACTTTCTGATTGCAGAAAATACATTTGAACCGTCGTCAGCGTACACCCGCTCGGTTCGGGAGGTGTGAAACGTTGCGCATACATCTGAGCCGGCCCTACATCTGACGGCAGGGTATAAAAAAGTTCAAAATTGCAGTGGTAACCGATCGTCTCGCAGGCAGCCGGGTCAGCCATTGCCTTTGATGCCATAATTCCATACAATATACCCACAACCAGCAATACGACACTCACCATCAACAACGATCGACTGATTCGCTTTATCGTGCCCATTGTACCTCCTATAGATAAAAAACACAGCGACAAGGATGCGAGAGGTGCGATCGAGGCGATATCCTTTGATAAATCATTTTGCGTAAAATCACAGATGCCAAACGTGATATTTCGTGATGAATTCCCGGGACCATTCTGTGCAGCTATTGGAATTCGTTACAATATATAAAAGATAGGTCCATTATGTCAAGTATTCTTCTGTGTTATCGACCTCCAAACAGGTTTTATGCTGTATGTAAACGGGGAATGTGTTGTTTTTTATGCTGTATTCTGATAAAGAACGCAAAATCAGTGCATTGGTATACCCGAAAGAAATCGTCGAATAAGGCAATCTTTGGCAGGGAGATGATCAATGGCAAAACGTGGGATATTATTAACAACGGGAATTATTCTGATGCTGTCATTCACCGGTTGTGTGACGCACGTGACCGAGACTCTGGAATTGCGGGCAGCCTTGAAACAGGAGTACAATATCGATGATGTCAATATCGGGTTTCGCAACACGCTGATACATTTGACCGTAGAATTACCGGATACGACCGTCAACGACACGCCGCTTGTTACATCGAAAGTGAGTGGGAAAGCCCGTTAAATAGGACGCTTTGTCCTGACTCATTATGATCAGCACGGCCAGATTGAAAAATTGATGATTTCGTTTATCGTCGGCAAAACGGGACCAATGAACCTCGTTAAAAAGTCACTCGGGGCTACGTTCGATGGCACCGATCTGGAAACATTGCGACCTGAATAATCGGTATACAGTAGAAAAAAGCCGCCCCGGTCGGGACGGCTTTGTGAACTTATGTCATGATGCGACTAAAACGGACAATATCCCGGTGCGGAACCGCCGAGGAAAATGAACTGAATAAGGTAGACCGCATCGCCGATATTTAACGCGCCATCGCAATTGACTTCAGCCAGTCTCATGTCAGGGGGAGCATCGCCGCCGCGAAACACATAATTGACGAGATAGACAATATCGCCGACATTGACGACGCCGTCGGCATTGGCATCTCCTGAGGCATGACCGATAAACGTCATCTGCCCGGCGATTTCAAATGGTGTCGCATCGGAAAATTCACCGGTAATGGTGTAATCCTGCCGACTGGTATCCCACATCAATGGATAGGTTTGAATAAACTCGGTAACCGGAAACTCAATCCGCAGGCCGGAACCGAGAGGAGGGTCCGGTGGCAGGATTTCAATCCGGGAAGGCTCAATAGAGCCGTTTAGCCGTATCGAAGCGGGTACGATATTATCGACCGGTTGCGGCGCCTCGGTCATCGGAATAATACACTCGCCGGTCAGTGGTTCGATAGCGAATTGGTACAGCGCATACATCGGGTCCGGCGTCATAACGGGGCCGCTATCATCACAGCCGGGTAACATGGACCCCATCAGCACCCCGCAACTGTTGTTGGCCGGGGCGCACGGTGATGATTCGGTAAGATGAAGATTGCCTGAGGCGGTATCACAAAAAAGCGGATCATTGCTGATATTGCCGTTGACGCCAAAAAACGGTGCCAGATACCCAACCCAATTGCCGGGATTGCCGAAAATATCCGTGCAACTGAAGACCGGGGCGGCGCTGCTACCGATAACATAAAACGCTCGGTCGTCACTATTGAATGCAACCAGCATGTTCTCGAACACCGGTTCGCTGGCATTGGCGCTGTTTCGTTCCTGGATATAGAAGGCGCTCCCGGTTCCGCCGGAATTGTCATATACCGTGCCGTTGGCAAACACCGGCGAACAGCGATCCTGCAGAAAAACAGCTCCACCCAGTTGCGACGCCGAATTGCCGACAATCGTGCAGCCGGTATAGCTGCCATCGACGGCATAATGGCCTATTGCGCCGCCATGAATAGCATCATTGCCGATAAACTGACAATCGGTAAATGTCGGAGTATTACCGTGGCTGAAGAACATTGCTCCGCCGTAGCCGGGGGCGACATTTTGCTTAAAGAGGCAATTCTCGGCGGTAAATGATGCTCCCCATCCGCCGATCGCGCCGCCATAGGAGGCGTGCTCGGTTGTTTGATTGGCGCTGAATTCACAATCGATCAAAAACAGATGACTGCCTTCGGAGCCATAGATTGCGCCGCCCCAGTTACTGGCCGAGTTTTGTATAAAGCGGCAGTTTTCGATGAGCGAAGAAAATGTGGCGTTAAAAACAGCGCCGCCACGCATTGCGCCGCCGAAGTTGGTAAATGTGAAACCACTAATCAGGATGTTGTCGCCATAGCTCGAGCTTAATTCGCATGCTCGTACCGGAGTTATGCCATCAAACTGACCATTGAGTTCTGTGACCACCGGGCCGTCTTCGGCAATCAGGCTGATATTATCGACAGGAAAGACCAGGTTATTGTTTCCCGCTCCGGTATATGTTCCCGCTTTGACGACTACGGTATCGAAGGCGGCGACGGCATCGAGTGCTGACTGGATGCTGCTGTAATCATCGGGGACGATTACCGTGCCGGCCACACATGCGGCACCGAGGATAAGACATAGCGCAACCACTAAATAAATTTTCATGGATTCCCCCATGTGTCAAAGAGCTACCCTGTATGATTTTGAAATGCGATACGTATTAATAAAAAATAATAAATAAGACAAAAAAGTCAACGAATGAATTCGTTGTTCTGAAAATGGGAATGTAGAAACTGCTCCCCGGTTAGTTGCCTTTTTGTTCCTTTTGATCTATGGTGGCACCAATAGCTACGCCCAGCGCCAGGCCGAGGGCGATGCCGATAGCAAGATCATCGAAGACGACGCCGAGAGCCGCGCCAATGCCAACCCCGATACCGATCCATTGTCCCAGGTGTTTGTTACAACTCTTCTTCGGCTTATTTTCTGAGTTTTGGGTCAGGGTACCTCCATTGGCAATTAGTCCATATTACGAAAAGGATTTTAGATGGTTTCGCGGTAATTGGCTCCTGGAAATTGCCGATACTACAAATACATACACCCTGTGCTCCGGGATGGATATATGTATAGCATTAATGATACCGATTACGGCTTCCGAATTACCGCCTCGGGTGAGTTTGCGAGTCATGAAGTCGAGCAGATACAGATGGAACTGTTTGACAGGATTGAAAAACGGGGTACGCCGTTTTCGCTGGTCGTCGATATCCGTCGCCATATCCCGCTTAACGAAAGCGTATTACGGGAGATGGAAAGCCTCCATCGTGAGACCGCAAAAAAAGGCCTGGTGCGGGCCGCCATCATCATCGACTCGCCCATTATAAAAGGTCAGGCGGTCCAGATCGGGCATTCATCTCATACTATTTCAAAGGACCGCTTTATCGACGCCGCCAAATACTGTGACTGGGAAGAGCGGGCGATTGCCTGGGCCAGGGATGGTGTCGAAGTTTGCTCCGAATCTCCCATCAAAAAGTCCATTTCCACATAAAGCCTAAAAAAAGAACGGCCTCCGAGGCTAGTGGCCGTTCTTCCTGTATGGCGTTTCAGGGTACTGCAATCCATCCGGAATAGATGGCTCGAATAATGAGAGTATAGAGAAGAGGTTTTTTTATCGCCGAGGAATGCCGGGAGGCGGTTACTGTGATGGGCCGTAACCGTTGTGCTCATCCCTGATGTCCGTCGGTTTCCGAGACGCTGACGCGCCGTTGAAGTAGTTGCCAATACATACAACCCCAGGACCCGAAAGTCAAGTTAGCGTTTGGTCAATTCTTTGTTATGTAATGGTTTAAAGGTTACATCGACCTTTTATGCAACAAGTCACAATTGTATGACTGTCGCTTTGGCCCGTGCCATCGGATAACTACATCGGCGGTGGATTGGGAAACCGCGGCGGTGGTCACCTGAATATTTGTTCAAACATTTACTTCGTCGAAGTATATCCGGCCATCATCGATGCCCGCCCAGAAGGTCCGTACTCGGATTTTTCCGAAATCCCTTGCTATTGTCCTGGTCGCGTTGATCAAATCGAGTTTGCTTTTCGAGATGACGGGCAGGTCAATATGATAGCCCTTCATCTTTTCATACCATCGGCAGTCCTCGTGATTGATAATAATCACCTGCTTCAATTTTTCGCCTTTGAGATGAAATTTAATCTGCTCCCAGAGTATCTTGAAGTTCTTCGGCAAAAAGACCTGCATACCGAGCGCATGTACACCGCCGCCGATGATAAGCGGCGTATAATGCGTGAGGCCGAGTTCCTCGGTGATAAACCGACGAAAGGCGGTTTGAAAGCGAGCGTCACCGCAATGAATGACCAAAGCTTCGGGGGAGGTGCTATCCATGGGATAATGCACCTTCCCCGCATAGACCGGGTCCGGCTCGATTTCAATAATCTCTTTACTGGCCGAGATTGTTTCGTCGAATACATCTCTTTCTGATTGCTTCCTGTTTCTACGATTATTCATGAGGTTCCATTACCCTGTCTTCTCTTCGGAGGTTGCGTCTAAGGCATTGGCCATCATATCCTCGGTCTTGATCCCGGCTTTTTTCAGGAGGTCACCGACATCTATTCCGGCGGCTTTGGCCTGCTCCAGAAACTGGAACAGCATGGTTGGTCCGATTTTCGAAAAACGGTTCAAAGCGCTGTCATCTTTGCCGTTACCGCCGCTATCGACGACCACCAGTTTATCGATATTACCCATTGGAGCGGCAATCGATCCAAACACCGACCCGAGAGCCTGTATGGCTTGCGGCAGGACTTTTAGAACTTCAAGTGTCAAAGCCGCTTCATTGAATTGCTGATAGGCTTTGGCGAGTTCGTTAATGGAGACAGCTTTGGCCAGTCCCTGTTTTTCAATGACGTCGGCCTCTGCCAGACCCTTGCTCTGGGTGATTTCGGCTTCAGCCAAACCGGTGGCCTTTGTCGCAGCCGCCATACCTTCACCTTCAGCCTTGCGTTTATGCTGTTCAGCATCGGCCCGGGCGATAGTGGCGTATTTGTCGCCTTCGGCTTTTGCCTGCTGGGCTACCCGATAGCCCTCGGCTTCCTTGACACTGGCATCAGCCTTGGCTTTGGCGGGTACCACGATCACCGCTTCCTGCGATTTTTGTTCTCGCAGAATGTTTTGCTCTTCTACTTCGATCTGGGCACGTGAACGTTCTTCCTCGATTTTAACCTCGGCAATGATGACCTTTTGCTTCTGCTCGGCGGTTGAGAGGGGACCGGCCTGATCGGTGACGGCCGTTTCGCGGGCAATCTCCGCCTGGTATATCTGCTTGGCAACCTGGGTGTTTTTTTGCGCTTCAGCCTCGAGCCGTTCATTTTCCTGGGCAACCACTTCGGCTGCCCGTTCGGCATCGGTGGCCCGCTTTTTGGCTTCAGCCAGTGCCTCGGCCTCGCCGATTGCGGCATCACGCTTGACTTCGGCAGTACGCTTTTTACCAAGGGCTTCGATATAGCCCAACTCGTCAGTAATAGACTGCGGGTTGAACACGTCTATCTGCATACCGAGTCGGGACAAATCTTCACCGGCTTCGCCCAGTACTTTCTGCCGAAAGGCGTCACGGTCTTTGATCAACTGATCGACTGTCAGGGTTCCGACCACACCGCGTAAGTTGGATTCAAGTGTTTCCCGTGCGACACTTTGTACATTTTCGTGTGACATGCCGAGGAACCGGGCTCCGGCCGCCAACAGGGATTGCGCGTCATCCTTGAAACGGATATTGGCCACCGCCTCCACCGTGACCAGCACGCCATCTATATTAGGCATATTTTTGACAAAAATCTGAGGCAGTGAAATTTCGGTCAGATCAAGGAATTCGACCGCTTCAATAATCGGTTTGCGAATGCGGCCGCCACCGGTAACGACCACTGTCCCGGGAGGGAGAACCGTAACGGTGGCCTCATCCGGACCTCCGATTTTTGCAATTTTCTGAATCCCCTTTTTGCCGCTTTTGGCGCCATAGAAAAAGGCCGCCTTATTCGGAGGGACCCGAACGTAATAGGCTGCCAACGCTTTGACCAATACAAAAAGTGCAATTATTGCGGCCAACCCAATCGCCGGCCAAATTAAAGTCCCAATTATTTCTTCAGACATGATATTCCCTCCGTTGTACTATTTTCATTGAATCTTTTCGACTGTGACTATGTTTCCGGTTTTACCGACAATTTTGACCACCGCACCCTTGTTGATTGACTCGCCGCTACTCGATCGCGCCAGAAAAGTAAATTCTCTGCCACGGACAATGCAGGAGACCTGCCCCGTCGCGCCATTATCGATCATATCGATTAAATTTGCTGTTTGGCCAATAATATCTGAATCACCAATAGTTGAACTTGCCTGGCTGCCGTAAAACATGCGCAGTATAAAGTACCCCATAGTGCAAAGGACTAATGCTCCCGCGACTCCGGTCAGGGAGGATTGAAGCATGCTAAAATCGGTTGTGGCTCGAATCCCAAACCCGGTGCCACCGAAGCCGACCATTAGCAGCGCAAACATCTTAACGCTGAAGATGCTGGGACCATGACCAACATCGGCGTCAACGTCGACATCAAAATCGGCATCGGCATCGCCGAAAACAAGGCTGATAAGGAGAATGATAAAACCCAGGCCGAATATTAGCGCAAAGATAAGCATTGTATCCTCCCCGATTCTTATTCTGAATTGATATACTGTGGATATAGCGAAAAATTCAATTTTTTGCGACAATAATATAACAACCGATATCGGGGGGCGGCGATTTTTTCATTTCCCCCGGCAACATCGCCTTACCGTAATCCTGATCAGAATATTTTCATGGTCGTTTTTGTCAGGCTATGTCGATAGTTACTTGTCACCGGCCCGGGGCTTGGGGCCGATAGGAAAATAAAGATCGGCACTAAAGTCAGCTCTTTTGAGTAATGCCCAATCTGTTTTGCAAAATTTCTTCTTTTGTAGATAGATTAATTACCGTCTATAAAATTTGATTTATATAAAGGAGATAATTGCTAATTGAGGCATTGGTTTATATACTGTCCTTGTGGATACTGAGTTCAACAGCACGACCGAGATTATTCTTAACAGTATTGCCGATGGCGTCTTCACCGTCGACAATCAATGGCGCATCCGGTCATTCAATCGGGCCGCCGAAATCATCACCGGTATAAGTCGGGAAGAGGCTGTCGGGAGGCGTTGTTGTGACATCTTCCGGGCATCGATCTGCGAAAGCTCCTGCGCCCTGCGCCAGACCATGACTACCGGGACCAACATCCTCAACAAAATCGTCTATATCATCAACAGCGATGGTGACCAGATACCGGTCAGTATCTCGACGGCGCTGCTCAAGGATAACGACGGCCGCGTGATTGGCGGGGTCGAGACCTTCCGCAATCTCAGTGATATCGAACGACTGCGCCGTCAGCTCGAAAAACAATACACGTTCCAGGACATAATCAGCAAACATCCCCGTATGCTCGAGCTGTTTGATCTGCTCCCGGGGATCGCGGAAAGCGACAGCAGTGTGGTGATCCAGGGCGCCAGCGGCACCGGAAAGGAACTTGTCGCCAGGGCTATCCATGATCTCTCGCGCCGCCGCAAAGGGCCGTTTATCGCCATTAATTGCGGGGCGCTGCCCGATACCCTGCTTGAGGCCGAGCTTTTTGGCTATAAAAAGGGCGCATTCACCGACGCCCGCACCGACAAACCCGGGCGATTTGCCCAGGCCGAGAAGGGGACGTTGTTTCTCGATGAAATCAGCGATATCTCGCCAGCCATGCAATCGCGCCTTTTGCGCGTCCTCGAGAATAAAACATATGAACCGCTCGGGGCAACCGCCAGCGAAACAGCTAATGTGCGCATTATCGCCGCAACCAATAAACCGCTGTCCAAACTGATCGCCTCCGGCACCTTCCGGGAAGATCTGTTTTATCGCATTAATGTCATGGAAATCAGCCTGCCTCCGCTCAAAGAGCGGCGCGGGGATATTCCCCTGCTGGTGAGCCATTTTGTAAACCATTTCAATACCATGACCGCCAAAAATATAAATGATATTTCCCCGGCCGCCCTGGAAACCCTGATGAATCATGATTACCCCGGCAATATCCGGGAATTACAGAATATTATTGAACATGCCTTTGTCGTAAACCGAAAAGGCATTATCGAAACCGCCGACTTGCCCGGCCATCTTTTGCCGGAAAAAAAACTGCATTCTTCCGAGCCTCAAACGCTTGATGAACTCGAAGCAAAACTCATCAGCAATGTCCTTCGTCGCAATGATTGGAATCGGGCCCGGGCCGCGGCCGAACTGGGTATTCATCCCACGACGTTATGGCGTAAGATCAAAAAACTCGGGATCACAACCCCCAATTCATAGCATTGCATTACCGCAATTGTAGTTTCTTGAAATATTGCAAATATGCAATATTTTTAGTGCGTTCATGCGAAGTCGATTAATCGATGAACATTTTAATCAATTGTACCACAATAATATATTGTTTTCTTGTTTGTGTTTTGCTTATGTCGGCAAGCCTTTTGCTTTTATGTTACAACGTTATGGAAAGGGTTGCAATTCCGCTATATAATGGACGGGTATCGCCGGTCTTCGATACCGCCACACAGGTTCTGGTCGCTGCCTGTGGCGCTCGCCAGTATTACATCGAAAAGACACTGAGTCTCAAGACATCAGATCCGGCCCAACGGTGCCGTTGTCTTGCCGAAAACGGCATCACGGTCATTCTTTGCGGTGGGATATCCCGGCGATTTCTGGCCTATTTACGGAAGTACAATATTGTTGTTCATTCTTTTTTAAGCGGGCCGATACCGCAGATCCTGAGAACGTATGTTCGTGATTTTGAACATCTCCAGGATCATCGCCAAATCAGGCAACGTCCACAGCATCATCGCCGGCGACGAACGGGACATCGGATGCAGCCGCCATCTCAGAAAAAAATGGAGTCGAAATGAAAATTGCTGTTTCAGCTCAACAGGATTCATTGTCCAGTCCGGTCGATCCGCGGTTTGGCCGGGCCCCGTTTTTCATCATTTATGATACCGACACCGATTCGCACGAAATTATCTCGAATGCGGAAAATGTAACGGCCGGGCAGGGTGCCGGCATCCAGGCGGTCCAATTGGTGGCGGGTCATAATGTTGAAATGGTCATTTCCGGCCGCGTCGGTCCCAAGGCATTCGTGGCGCTTGGCACCGCCGGCATCAGGGTTGCCTCATGGCAGCAGGGCACGGTTTCCGAGGCTATCGATCTGGCCCGGGATAACCGACTTGAATTTATCAACCAGGCCAATGCCGCGGCTCATTGGCAGCAATAAGCTATATACGGGAGGTGAGTACCACGTGACACCTGACAGCACCAGAGGCGGCCGACGATTTCGACTGCGCGGGAATAAGGCGGTGCGCAACAGCGGACTGACTCTTCTGGCTACGTCAATTGTATCGGCCATTACCTACGATCTCAAACAGCCGGACAGTATCGTACGCGGCCTGATTGGATCCGGGTATCGCGCGCTTAAATCGCTGGCTGCCCCTCGCCGGGGTCAGGATGTTTCTGATCTGGTGGACGTTACCGACGTTGCCCCGGCTGAAATTATTGAAGATGAATCGAAGCGAAAGGAGTAACACCATGCCAGGAGGAGATCGTACCGGACCATTGGGTGCCGGACCATTAACCGGTCGAGGCGCCGGCTTTTGCCGTGGCGCCGGGCAACCGGGTTTTTATACTCGCGGTGGTCGCGGCCGGGGTGTCAACCGTCCTTTCGGCGGTCGTGGTGGTCGCCGGCGCGGCGATTTCTACTATCAACCTGATGCCGTCGGATGGACCCGCGGCAGTGGCGAACCGATTATGGCGGCGGCAGACGCGGCGTATCAGGACGAAAATACCGGTCTGCAGCAGCAAATTGACAATTTGACCAAAACGGTCGAAGCACTCGGCAGCCGGGTAAAGCAATTGCTGCGGAAGGACACCAAAGATGATGCAAAGTAAAGGACGCGGCGGCGGCCAGGGACAGGGCGGTGGTCGCGGTCAGGGACAGGGCGGTGGTCGCGGCCAGGGCCAGGGACGTGGTCAGGGTCAGGGACGCGGCGGCGGGCCGAATATGCAGCGCGGACCCGGGGGTGAGTGTATCTGCAATAACTGCGGTGCGATCGTCCCGCATGAACCCGGTGTTCCCTGCATGGATCAGACCTGCCCGAAATGCGGCGGGACGATGGTAAGGAAGTAACGCGGAACGACTGCATGAGAATAGCCTTTGCCAGTGGAAAGGGTGGTACCGGTAAGACAACGCTGGCCACCAATTTGACAGCATGGCTCGCTGATCAGGGCGAGACAGTTTGCTATGCCGACTGCGATGTGGAAGAACCTAACGGGCATATTTTTCTCAAACCGGAGATTGAGGACACCATTGACGTGACTGTCCCGATTCCGGTAATAGACGCAGAGGCCTGTGATGCCTGCGGCGAATGTGTGACGCATTGTCAGTTCAATGCCATAGCTCTTTTGGGCAAAACTGTCGCAGTTTTCCCAACACTCTGCCACAGTTGCGGGGTGTGCAGTGCCATCTGTCCTCAGCAGGCGATTACTGAATCATCCCGGTCGCTTGGCACGATTACTATCGGTCGCGGCCGTGGCGCTGGTGTGTATACCGGGCGTCTGACGGTTGGCGAAGCGCTGGCCCCGCCGGTCAGCAGAGCGCTGAAAAGCCTGTTACCCGATGACGGCACCATAATTATCGATGCTCCGCCGGGCACGTCCTGTCCCGTGATTGAAGCGGTAACCGGATGTGACTATCTGGTATTGGTAACCGAACCGACACCGTGCGGCCTCCATGATCTCTGTCTGGCCCTTGAGATGGCGGGAAAGCTCCATCTGCCCTGTGGTGTCGTGATAAATAATGACGATGGCGACCCCGATACGGAAGTCGCGATCGCCTCCAGGGGCGCAGAAATTCTACAGACTATCGCATATCAGCCGCATCTGGCCCGAAAGTATTCCGAGGGACACATGTTGATCGATGCTGATCCGGGCTATGCCTGGAAGATGAAACATCTCTATGGCAAAATAACACGGGCGGTGGCGCATGGCTGAGATGGTCTTTATCAGTGGCAAAGGGGGGACCGGGAAGACCACTGTGTGTGCCAGTCTGGGGCATCTTCCTGAATCCTGTGTGCTGACAGACTGCGATGTGGATGCAGCCAATTTGCATCTGCTGGTCAACTACAACACCAAAGAAACACATGATTTTTCCACCAGTGCGGTGGCGTCGATCGATCAGACTGCCTGCGATTCCTGCGGGCTGTGTTTTGATTTGTGTCGTTTTTCGGCCATCAGCCGTACCTATAAATCCGATGTACCGGGAAAATATGAATACCGCGTGGAGCCGCTTGCCTGTGAGGGCTGCGGTATGTGCCGTTACATGTGCCCGCAAAAGGCGGTTGAACTGAAACCGGTACGCAGCGGCCAGTGGTTTATCTCCGAAACCGAGCGCGGGCCGTTTTATCATGGCCGCCTTGATATCGCTCAGTCCAATTCCGGCCGCCTGGTTTCTCTGCTGCGCAAAAAGGCACAGGAAGCCGCGCGCGTCTCGAACATCCCGCTGCTGCTCACCGATGGTCCTCCGGGGATTGGCTGCCCCGTAATTGCATCAATAACCGGCGCCGACCTGGTCGTGGCTGTTTCGGAACCATCGCGCTCGGCCTTTCATGATCTGCAACGGATTGTTGAGTTGACGACATTTTTCTCGCTCCCGGCGGTCGTGTGTATTAACAAATACGATATCAATCCAGAAATCTCCCGTCACATCGAGGAATTCGCGCAGGAACATCATCTGCCGGTTGTAGCCAGGTTGCGCGTTGACCGGGCAGTGATCGACGCCCAGCGAACCGGGCGACCGTATCTCGATGTTGCGATCGACTATAACCGTCGCGAATTGATTAAAATGTGGAATACAGTAATTGATCGATTGCCTGACCTCAATGGCACCAGGCAACGGCGTTTTGCCGTCTGATGAAAATGAATGAAATGGAGAAGACAACAATGAAAATAGCCATCCCTACCGAAAACGGCCGGCTGTGCGCCCATTTCGGACACAGCCCGCAGTTTACCCTGGTCGATGTCAACGCTGATACCGGCCTGATAGAAAACAGGTCAACGATGACTCCACCGCCGCATGACCGTGGTGTCCTCCCGGCCTGGCTGCGCGAGCTCGGGTGCACGCACATCATTGCCGGTGGTATGGGCGGTCGGGCGCTGACGCTTTTTGCCCAGCAGGGCATCGAAGTAGTGTGTGGGGTCGGTGAGTCGGATATTGACGACATTATCGCAGCTTTTTTTGCCGGCACGCTGGCGACTGATAACAATCCCTGCAGTGATCCCTCGTTTCATGCGGGGGGGCATACTGATTGCGAGCATCGTCATTAGATGCCGCCGGTTGATGAACAAATAGTGACACTTACAACCTGTGCCGGTCTTTATGGTCGGCGTAAGGAATAGATGGAAAGCAACTATGCGAACAGATCCGATCTCTGAAGAACAACGTAAGACGGCTTTTGCGGCCACCAAAAAGCCGGATGTGATGGAGCGGCAAAAGCTGGCGGTGCGATATCATGTCGAGGATTACGATATTGCCGACCGGCCACGGAAATTTCTGGAGGCCTTTGCCGCAATTTTGCGGCATACCAATTATCGTTTTGCTCTGGATCATTTCGCGCGGGTCTCGGCAAAGTGCGCCCGATGTTCGGTCCAGTGCCCGGTGTATCAGGCGACCGATGATGTCACCGACATCCCCTGCCATCGATCTGAATTGCTGCTGAAGGTCTATAAACGGCACTTTACCCTGGGCGGTATGTTCCAGGGCCGCCTGACCGGCAGTGGCCACCTGACCGACAGCGATATCGAAGAGATGGCCGACTCGTTCTGGAATTGCACCGCCTGCCGGCGCTGCACGCTGGAATGCCCGGTCGGCATCGATCATGCCCTGATTACCCATCTTGGCCGTTTCATCCTCAGCGAAATTGGTATTGCCCCCCGGGCGCTGGTCGTCAGTACCCGTGAACAGCTCGAAGGTAAAACCGGTAACACTTCGGCTATACCGCTGCCGGCCCTGGTCGATACCCTCGAATTTCTTGAAGAGGATATGAAAGAGGAAAAGGGCGTCGATATTAAATTCCCGCTCGATGTCGATGGCAGCGAATACCTCTTTATGCCGGCGGTCTCCGATTTTTTGATGGAGGCCGAGACCCTGATGGGTATCGCAGCTGTCTTTGCCGCCACCGGCGGTTCCTGGACAATCAGCACGGAATACTTCGATGCAATCAACTACGGCCTCTTTTACAATGATCGCATTCTTGAACGGGTCATTCGCAAGCTGTATGCCGAATCCGAGCGGCTGCATACCAGGGCTATACTGATCGGTGAATGCGGCCATGCTTCGCGTACGGCCAAATATTTCGTGCCGGTGCATTGCGGTGGCGATAAAGCCAGGCCCGTGTTGAATATCATGGAATACACATATCGCATGCTGAAAGAAGGCAAACTCAAACTCGATCCCAACGTGATCACCGAACGGGTGACATATCACGATCCTTGCAACATCGCCCGTCAGGGCTGGGTCGTTGACCAGCCGCGTGAGATTATCCGGGCTTTCTGCAAAGACTTTGTTGAGATGACCCCGCGCCGTACCGAAAACATCTGTTGCGGTGGCGGTGGCGGATCGGTATCGATCGATGAAATCCGTCCCTATCGCACGACGATCGGCGGCAAGGCCAAGGCCGACCAAATTCGTAACACCGGCGCCAGGTACGTTATTGCGCCATGCGCCAACTGCAAAAAGCAATTGCGGGAACTGGTCGAAGATCAGCGAATCGACTGCGAAGTCATCGGGCTGCATGATCTGATCTACAAAGCAATTATTTTCGATACTGTCCCGCAGCCATCACCCGAAACCGTGGAGAAAGGATAACCAGTGCAGGAGATACTCGATTTTTGCCGCGGCCCGCTGTTCCGATTTTCCTTTTTACTTATGGTCTTCGGACTGCTCCGCATCCTGGTCCTTGATATCTGGCAGGCGTTGATCGCATGGCGCCGGGCCGGGGACAAGCGACTTGCGTGGAAGTCGGCGACAGTCAATACTTTACACTGGCTGTTTCCGATTAAAAAGACGTTTACCCGAAAACCGGTCTATAGCCTGGTTTCTATATTGTTTCACGTCGGCTTGATCACTGTCCCGATTTTTCTGGCCGCTCATATTACACTCTGGCACGAGAGTACCGGTATCAGATGGTGGGCCATGCCGCACAGCCTGGCTGACTGGCTGACGATCTCCACGATTGTCTTTGCCCTGACCTTGTTTGCCTGGCGGGTGCTCAGCCGTGATGCCCGCTTTCTCAGCCGCAGCCAGGACTATCTTTGGCCGATTTTGCTGAGTATCCCGTTTATTACCGGCTATGCCTGCGTCAATACCGCTTTGAGTGCGCGAGCGTATGAATTCAGTATGCTGCTGCATGTGCTGTCGGCGAACCTGATTTTCGTCATGATACCGTTTTCGAAAATCGCCCATTGTGTCATCCAGCCGTTGTCGCAATTCATGCTGGCCCTGGCCTGGAAATTCCCGGCCCGCATCGATGATAAAATTGCCACGACTCTCAAGAAGAAAGGAGCGCCGGTATGAAGGCTATCCTGACTGATGTCACCAAATGTATCGGCTGCCGGGAATGTGTTGTCGCATGTAAGGAAAAGCATAACCTCGAAACCGATGTCCCGCGGTTGTTTCATCGCACCGATGGCCTGTCGGCCTCAAACTGGACGTCGATTCTGCAGCGCCCCGATGAGCGCTATATCCGCAAGCAGTGCCGTCATTGTATCGAGCCGGGTTGTGTCTCGGCCTGTCCGGTC
>CAZGLR010000015.1:0-29465 GCA_964526635.1 uncultured Ignavibacteriales bacterium
TGGTAAAGATGCTGTGCACTGACCCGGGCGTGATCTCCACACTTGGCGCATGACCCAGGTTATAGCGAATCAGGGCGCCAAGATTGGCAAACAGGACCGGCCCCATCAGATACAGCGTGATAATCCCCAGCGTCACGATAATCACCGAATTCAACTCCATCGACCGCGCCGCCTGCCCCTCTTCACGGGCCTTGCGGAGTTTCCGTGGGGTTGCTTGTTCGGTACGTTCTTGTGCCGGCTGATCCGCCATCCTCAGCTCACTCCGCTCTTCTGGTAAATTGTCATCAGATGCATCAATTCACGATCAAGACCGTTTGAAACCTTTTGCAGGACATAGGAAAACACCGGCAGCGAAATGCCGATCATCAACAGCCCCACAAAAATCTTGATAGGAAATCCGACGATGAAGATATTCATTTGCGGCATGGTCCGGGCCAGGATGCCCATGGTGACTTCAATCAAAAAGATCGTGATCATCACCGGTGAGGCCAGACGGATCGCCAGAACAAAGGCAAACGACGTATACTTTAAAAACCACGTCCCGACCGCTCCCCCGGCATCAACCTGCCCCAGCGGAAGCACCGTAAACGACAAAGCTGTCCCTTCGATAATCATATGATGACCATTGATCGCCAGGAAAATCAGTGTCCCCAGAAGAAACCAGACCTCGCCCAGAATCGACACCTGGGCCGATGAATTCGGGTCAACCACGTTGACCATCGCAAACCCGATCTGATACCCGACTATTGATCCGGCCAGCCGCACGCCATAAAACACCACCGCAAAGACCAGACCGATCATCAGGCCGACAAACGATTCCCGGAGGCACAGCAGGCCCAGTTCATACACATTGGATATCTGCGGCAGGGGCGTATCGATATAGACGATCATAATGGTGACGGTCAGCCCGAGCGCCATCGCGATCATCAGGCGGCGGGGGATCGAACGGTGTGAGAAAATCGGCGCGGCGATCATCATACCGCCGACGCGCGTCATAATCAGCAGAAGCAGCTGAATCTTTTCACCACCATATGTCACCAGATCATACACTTGTTCATACCCTGCTTTCGTGGTTAACGGAAAAACACTTTGCAAGGCCTGTGCCGGAATGAAACGGTAAGTTTACGGATGGTTAAGCTGTTGCTGGATATTGTATTAGGCTTTACGGGAAAGGCTCCGGCCGGAATCGTTTTCCCATAAACGGAAAATAAGTCCCGGCCGGGCGGAATTTTGTGCCGGATCAGGTGAGCATGGGGATATTTGTAATCAGCCTCGTCGTGAAGTCGACCAGGAGATTGATCATCCACGGCAGAAACAGCAGCAGGGCAAAGGCCACCGCAACAATTTTGGGAATAAACGTCAGGGTCATCTCATGAATCTGAGTCACCGCCTGCAATATCGAGATTATAAGGCCGACAATCAGCCCAAAGGCCAGCATCGGCGCCGACACCATGAGTGTCAGAATAATCGCTTCCCGCCCCAGAGATAACACAAACTGCGGATTCATTATATATCGCTCCTATGCGAATGACTCAACCAGGGCTTTGACCACCAGGTACCAGCCGTCAACAAGCACAAACAGAAGTATTTTAAATGGCAACGCCACCATGATAGGCGGCAACATCATCATACCCATTGACATCAGGACCGAAGCCACCACCATATCGATGACCAGAAACGGTATGAACACGACAAAGGCGATCTGGAACGCTGTTCTCAATTCAGATAAGACAAAGCCCGGAATCAGAAGCCGGGTCGGGACATCATCGGCCGTTTGCGGCTGCTCCATTCCCGACAATTTGACAAAGAGCGCCAGGTCTTTCTCCCGCACCTGCTTGAGCATAAACGTCCGAATCGGTTCCATACCCTTCTTGAGGGCATCCTCCTGCGTAATCTGGCCATCCAGATATGGCTTCAAACCGGTGTCATAGGCCTGATTCCCCACGGGCGCCATGATGAAAAAAGTCAGGATCAACGCCAGGGAGACTATCAACTGATTCGGCGGCATCTGGTTGGTTCCGATCGCCTGGCGCAGGAATGACAGCACGACCGCGATGCGAATAAATGAAGTCATCATCACCAGAATCGATGGCGCCAGGGTCAGGACAGTTAAAAGCAGCACGATTTGCAGCGCCACCGAGACATCCTCGGGATTCTCCGTTTGCTCTACGCCAAAAGTCACTTTCGGCAGAGACTGGGCTGCGGCCGATTGGACAAAGCCCAACACACTCAGCATGATCAGGCTGATCACCATGACCCCCAGCAGATAACGGATGCGACTATGCCGAACGGCCATATTCGCCTCCTTTCTGCTTACTGCCGAAGAATTTGGCCGCAGCATTCCCCAAAAGTCCCGGGAAATTTTTTGGCTGGGTCTGCAACCGTTGACCGATTTCGGCCGGCAAGGATTCCCAGTCCATCTCGGTCAGAGTATTGATAGTGGTATCAGTGATACCCACCAGCACTGCGCGATCAGCCATTTTCAGCAAGCAGACCGATTTTTTCGGCGCCAGATAGGTATGCTCGATAACCTGGATAGTTTTGCCGCTGCCCGCAACACGGTTCCCGGCCAGCTTCTTTAAGATAAATACTGTACCGTATATAAACGCAACGACCAGAATGAGTGTGATGAAAATGCGCATCAGCGACGGCAACACCGATTCGGTTACCGAGGCCGTGCTGCCGAAACCGGTATCAGCACGCGCGGTAAACAACGTTGACGCGGCCGAGGCAGTCTCCGGCGTAACTCTGGTCGTATCCGTCGCCGCAACAGTCCCGGCACACACCACCAGTGCCAGCATCAGTGCGACAACCCTGCAAAAGGTCCATTGTTCCATACCCTACCTCAATCCAGTCTATTCCTGGGCCAGGCTTTTAAGCCGTTCCTCAGGCGACAGGAGCAGCGTGATGCGTACGCCGAAGTTTTCATCGACCACGACCACTTCTCCCCTGGCAATAATTTTGCCGTTCACCAGCAAATCGACCGGCTCCCCAGCCAGTTTATTGAGTTCCACCACCGATCCGGGTCCCAGCGTCAGCAGTTCCGAAATCGGCATCTCGGTCCGTCCCAGTTCAATCGACACCGGCATCTTGACATCCAGCAGCATGTCGATATTATTAGACCCGCTGTTGGGGGAGGGATTCAACTGTTGAAACTCAGCTTTACTCGCTCGCGGTTCTTCCATCTGTACTCCACTCAGATCAGGAAACTCATCGGCATCATCCAGTCCGGCGCTGCTGTCGCTGCCGGCGGCAGCTTCCTGCCCCTCGGCTTCCAGCATCTTCAGCATGGCTGCTTCAGCATCCTCCTCCGAGGCATCACCGTTGTTGACCACCGGATTGAAGTCGTCCTGCTCCTGCAATCCGGAATCAGCCGATTCGAATTCATCGCCGGGAAGATTTTCCAGGTCATCCATCGGCTCAGCTGAGCTGTCGGATGCGGACTCATCTGCCGGCGCGGCATTATCGGCATCGCCGCCTGAGGCATCCAAGGCATCCTGCTTCTGTTCCTCGTCGATCGAGGCATCAGGATTCAGTTCATCCGGCATACCCTGTTACTCCTTTCCTATTTCCGGCAGGACTTCTGTAATCATGAAGCCCCGCTTCTTACCGACCAGACCGGGTCGGCCACGAAACTTTCTCCGCGTTTTCACGAAACCGGCGACTTCCTGACTGATCTGTTGATCGGTCATAAGCACATCGCCCAGTTGCATGGTGAGAAAATCACGGATACGCACCTGCGTCTGGGCCAGTTCTACCCGGACCGGCACCGACAGGCGCATCAGATTTGTGCGGTTGATTTCCGTATCGGCGCCATCGGTTTTCTTTTTGGTCGCATCGATCCAGTTCTGGGCCGACAGCTTATTGATAATTCCTTCCAGCGCGACATAGGGATAGCACAACGTCATCAAGCCGGTCGACTGCAACAACTTCAACTGGAACGAAATGACAATAACCGTCTCACCCGGCGGCACGATTTGCACGAATTGCGGGTTGGTCTCCAGACTCACCTGACGCGCCTTGATCGGACAGATATGCGCCCAGGCATCCTCAAGTTCTTTGTAGACCACACTCACAATGCGATTCATCAGCGATTTCTCGATGCCCGTCATTTCACGACCGGTATCGAGAACTTTGCCGCTGCCACCGAACATGCGCTCGACAAAGGCATAGGTCAACGTCGGGTTGAAATCGACAATGCACGCTCCCTCCAGCGGATCGGCTGTGAACGTGAACGTGCACGACGGCGACACCAGCGACATGATAAACTCGCTGTAGGTGATCTGATCAACCGACACCAGATCGACATCCAGCATCGCCCGTTGAATATTCGACAACACCGACCCGATATGGCCGGCAAAGTTCTCGTGCATGTTCTCCAGCGTCCGCAGCTGATCCTTGCTCACTCGGTTGGGGTGCTTGAAATCGTACACCACCACCGAGCGCAGCTTATCATCGGCGGATTCGTCATCCTTGATTACCTCGTCGCCCGACGATACCGTCGACAACAGGGCATCGATCTCTTCCTGAGATAATATCTTGGCCACGTCTGATCCCCGTCGTTATTGCAACACAAACTCGGTGAAATACACTGCCGAAATATCCTTGGTATCCAGAATCTTCTCGACCCGGAGTTCAATCAGCTTCCGCAACCGCTCACGCTGCTTGAAATCCGACAATTCCGGCACCGACTGGGACGATAGAATCGTGATCAACTGATCCCGAACGATCGCTTCCTTTTCGATTAAAACCGCAGCGCCCTCGCCGGTCTCCAGTTCGAAACCGATAGCCGCCGATAAAAAGCGTGTGCCACCGGTACCGGCCGGATTGACAATTATATCGCTGACCAGGAAAATATCGCCCGGCGCGGCGCCCGCTGATCCCCCATGACCGCCGCCATGCGATGATTTCTTCTCCGGCTTGGCCGCATGCGAATCGGCCTTGCCATGGCCGTCACCGTGACCACCGTCACTTTCCTTGTGATCGGCAGCTGCACCATGCTCCGCATCGACTTCAGCCGATGCGTCGCCCTTGGAGAACATCGGCTTGACCACCATAGTCGTCACGAAATACGCCGCGATAATCATCACCAGTACAATCCCGGCATAAATGCCGTAAGTCATGATGGGCGATGACTTTTTCGGCGCCGATGTCGACGTATCATCGACTTCCATCATTGTTTTGTCTTCATCTGCCATCGGTGTCTCCCGACGGCGGCCCCGGGATATGATAGCCCGCGGCCGTCCGTTTGAATTCGGTAACCCGGCCGATAATATCATCGGCCGTTTCCTGGACCATGATCTTCTTCCCGGTCACCAGCGATATAATCGTGTCCGGAAGGGCTTCCACAAACTCGATCAGATCGGCGTTGATCACCAGTTCATTCCCGTTCAATCGGGTTACTTTGATCACAGTCTATCTATTCCTATCGTTTCAGATTCACCAGTTCGTCCAGCATGTTATCCGACGTCGTGATGATCCGGGCATTGGCCTGGAATCCGCGTTGCGCCGTGATCATGCTGGTAAATTCCTGGGCGATATCGACGTTGGATGATTCCAGGGCGCCCGATGATATCGTTCCCGCCACGGTCTCACCCGCGACACCATGAATCGCCGATCCGGAGTTCGCCGAGACCTGGAACATGCTATTGCCGGTGCGCAACAAACCGCCCTTGTTGTTGAAGTCAGCCACGATAATCTGAGCCAGCGTACGTGAAATACCGTTACTGAAAATGCCTGTTATCGTGCCGGCCTGATCAATCGAAATCTTCTCAAGGATACCCATCCCGTAACCATCCTGGTAGATGGCCGAGGTAGTAAACGGCGAGGCAAAGCCGGTCAGGCCATTGAAGGCCGCCGTGTCACCTGCCTGGAAATTAATCTCGACTGTCTCGGCACCATTTCCCGGATCGAAGCGAAGTGAGTTGGCGCCGCCGTTGTACTGGAAGGTCAGCAGCGAACCATCGGTGTTAAAGCGGACGGTGCCGGTACTGCCTTCAAGCAACAATTCTTCGCCGGGCAATGTGACTTGCCAGTCCCAGAGGTTATCAGTTGTTGTTTTTGTGAATGTCACGATAACCGTATGACGGCCGCCCTGGCTGTCATAGGACGTAATCGACGTCGAATGCTGCGTCGGCGCAGTTTCGATTTCCAGTGTTCCGGTGGCCAATCCGTCCGGATTGGAAGTCTTGATTGTCACGCCACCTTCACCCAGTTCGCCGATACCCTCGGCCAAACCGGTCACAGCATTGACCAGCACATCAAGCTCGATAGCCGCTTCAGAGGCTTTGCCGGTTGGCGTAAAGGTATCGAGAATCTGGAAGGTATGATCCAGACCGCCAACCGATGCTATCCCCGCACCATCCAGTCCGAACATGCGATTGAGCACATTGCCGACCGCACCATTGGAACTGGTAATATTGAACGAGGCGTTGTCACCGGCAAAGGAACGAGTCAGTTTGACTTCGAAGTTACCGACGCCATTGGCCACCAGTTCAGCATCCACACCCGAAATCTGATTGAGATCATCGACCACTTCGCTGACGCGGGTATTGGCATCATACCCTTCCAGCGTCGTCGTGGTCAAACCATCAACAGTAATCGTAAATCCGGAAAAGTCGGTCACACCCAGATCACCCAGGGTTGTATTCTCGGTCATACTGCCATACAGGTTGGCGACACCAGCCAGTGCGGTCGGATCAAACGTCGAACGCACCGCCTGTCCGCCGGGATTATACCCCGGATTGCTGTTGGTAATCTGTACGTTATGTCTGCCGCCGGCGCCATCGACAGCAATACCGGTCACCTGATCGATATTGGTCGTGCCGGCCTCAAATGATAAAATCCTCGCATCGGTCGCCGAGCTGTCGAGGTTATTGGCCAGGGAAATCGTCGTCGTCGGATTAGCCGGATCCTGCTGACCAAACGGCAAATTGATATCACCGATTGTTGAAACCGCCGGGATATTGCCTTCACCGTCGGCCATGCGTCCCTGCACCTTCATACCGCTGGCCGGATCGACCAGATAGCTTTCGGCATCGAAGCCGAACGCACCAGAGCGAGTGTAGTATTCACCATGTCCATCGGACAAAACGAAAAAGCCCGATCCCTGAATCGCCAAATCGGTAATCTGACCGGTCGTTTCCAAACCGCCCTGCTGATGCAGCGTATCGATCGCCGCTACCTGCATACCCAGACCGATCTGCACCGGGTTGGTACCGCCGGAGATTGCCGATGGTCGCCCGGCGCCTTTCAGCGTCTGAATCAGCGCTTCCTGGAACGTCACACGGCCGCCTTTGAAGCCAATCGTGTTGACGTTGGATATATTGTTACCGATCACATTCATCTTTACCTGATGATTCCTGAGACCGGACACCCCGGAAAAAAGTGAACTCATCATATGCGCATATCCTCCATATGCGGCATACGGCCCCTCCGCCCACGCGGAGTCCAGCCGATATAGCCATATCCATTACTCGTTATTGTCAAAATCCACAAATTCATTACAAAATCACCGCACTGTCAATGGACGTAAACACGCCATCGCGCAGGTTTTCACGATCAAAGGCCGTGATAACCGTGCGATTCTTCACCGAGACCACATAGGCGGCATCATCGGAAAGAAACAGCGACTCTTTCGATCCCTTGGCCTGGGCCTTGTCGATCGCATCCGACAATGCCTGAAGGTCCGATTCGGACAGTATCACACCGCGTGAATGAAGACGGGCGCGCGCATGCGCAGAAAAGTTGACATCCGTCGTCTTATCTATTGCCTGGTTCAGCTCGGTCTTGAACCCGGTCCGCGTCGTACTGCCGGATATGGTCGCATTTGGCCGATTAAATTCCGGCCGCTGCGTCCGCTCCGGCAGATTCACCTGCTGATATGCCGAAATCTTAAGCATTGCCTATCCTTCCCTGATTTCATGCACTGCTGACAATGGTATCTGCTGGCCGTTTACCTCAAGAAAGGCCGCGCCCTGGACATACCGCACACCATCGACCGTACCCTCGGTAAACAGACCCGGACGGAATGAATTGCCATCCACATTGGTCGCCTTTGCCGAGACTTTATAAACACCTTCCGGCAGAGTTGTCCCGTTATCACTCAGACCGTCCCATTCCAGAAACAGATCGCCGGCCGCGGCATGATCGTGCGTCAACGTCCGCACCACATTGCCATCGGCATCAGTGATTGTCACGGTTATATCCGAGGCGGCACTGCCGAGCGTCAGCGCAATCCGGGCATCGGCGCCCGAATCCAGATACACCTGCGACGAATCACTGCGCACCACCCGGCCGATCAAATTGGTCGCCGTGGTATTGTTCAGTGTCTGCGACAGGTAGTAATTCCAGTCGAGACTGTCCTCGAGATTCTTGTTCATATTCTCCAACTGCTCCAGAGAGGAAAACTGAGCAAGCTGGGCGACGAAATCCTCGTCACTGACCGGATCAAGCGGATCCTGGTACGACAGCTTGGTCACCAGAAGCTGCAGGAATTCATCCTTCCCCAGCTGACCATTCGGTGACTTGGTCGAATTCAGCGACGATGGATTCACATAGGTTATATTTTCCAACTGCATCCTTTCACTCTCCTCATGCCAGGTAATTGACCATTATGCGACTGAAGTCATCCGTTGGCCCGATATCGGCCATCTGCTGCCAGCGATGAAACTGTTGATGGCGCTGATATGCTCCACCCTGCTGATAGCCGCCGCCATTGTGCTGCTGATACGGCGTATACTGCGACGAAAACGATTCCCCTCGGCCGCTGTTGTTCACACCGATGGTCACGTTATCAACGCGTATGCCGTGACTCGCCAACTGCGACTCCAGTCGGCCGATATTCCGCTCCACCGCCTGCTTGGCCGCCGGTGAATCAAGCATCACATTGACTGTCACCACGCCGCGATTGGCCGCGATCGAAAGCTCCATCCGGCCCAGTTCCGCCGGTACCAGTTGAATGCGAATCTTCTGACCCGGATTCTGCTTGAGTACTTCCAGCTTGTTATCCAGATCATAAAATCGCACCGGTTGCTGCATTTGTTGTTCAAGACGGTTTCCGGCGCTATCCAGGCGGCTCAATGTCTCACTGCCCAGACCCAGCGTATTCAACTCCGCTGTCGCCGTCTTGCTGCCGGCTGCCAGCGCCTGGTTAAATTTCTCGGCATCAGCCTTGAGGAACTCTTCGGTCAAACCATGATTCGGCCCCGACTGCGCCTCCGGCATGACCAGTTCGGTCTGCGGAGTCGCCTTCACCGCGATTATCGGATCAACCGCACCGGTGGCGTTCGGATTGGCTGCCGGTCCGACGGTTCCGTTCCCCTGCTGCGGCATCATCGGACCGCCGGACAATGACCGGAAATGCGCACGGGGAAAAGTTGTATCGACTGCAACCGCCTCGGCAAAGCCGCTGCCCAATGGCTCGATTATAACCTGGGTCGCACCGACTTTGGTCAGAAGCGACGGCAGATCCACCGACTGCTGCTGCGCCTGCTGAGGCAACGGTGTAGTGGAATTCTGCATTGCCTGCTGATTGCCGCCCATCGCCATGTTATTCAGCGATGGCATCACTATTCTGATGTCGGTCTGTTCGCCGGTCGCTGTCTGAAGGACACCCATAAGCGATAGCCGGGTGCCATCATTTTCGACCGTCCGGAACATAACCGGTAAATCCATGGCCTGTTTCGATTCGAATCCTGCCCGCGATTGATTCTCCAGGGACGTCTCCGCCGATGGCAACGGCAGTCGCAGCAGCATCCGACCCGGATCGGTTGGATCCGGCAGTATCTGTACCGGCAGCATAACCGCATTGTCCGGCATGCCTTCCGGCGGCGGACCCTGCGGCATCATCTCCGGAGGCACACCCATCTGCTGAGCCAACTGCATCGGCAACATAACCATCATCATACCCGGCGGCATCTGCGGCATACCATTCGGGGCGACCCCTGTGGCTGCTAATTCCGCGGTCAATGACTCTTGCCCCAATTGCGGAAACAGCCCGAGCAGGTGATTAAAACCGCCATCGGGTGCTTTGTCTCCGCGAGGGCTGGTGGCTACGCCGCCAAGGCCGAGCAGCAGATCAGACGGCCGTACGGCCGCAGTGCTCATGAAGCTCTGCATTGGCGCCTCCGGGAGCGACCGGATTGTGTGATAGAACACATGATCCGTTACTCCTCACTAAGGGTTATCATCCGGGATGAAATGCGCGCCGCCTGGTCAGCTTTCAATACTGCCAGAATCTTGGCGGCATTACCCGGTTTCATTTTGAGCAGGACCTGTACCGCCTGCTCCTCGGTAAGCTTGGTAATAAGCGGAGCGACCTGCTCCGGCTTCATGCCATCATACAGCTTGGCCAGTGCGCCGGTGCGCGCCGATTCCACCTGGCCGATCTTGGCCAGTTGCTGCTGCAGATGGTACTCGCGGGTATCGAGTTCTTTTTTCAGCTTGTCGAGTTTTGCCCGCTCGGATTTCATGTCTTTGCGCTCTTTGGCCAGCTTGGCTTTTTCGGCTTCGAGCCAGTTCACCGCCGCCAGCGAATCAGTCTCACTGGAATGGCCCGACTCCTCAGCCAGCGCCATGACGTCATCGAGATCCTCGGCTTCATCGATATTGTCGATTTTCATGAGTTCTTCTTCGAGCCGTTTGATCTCCTCCAGATCGCTGAGTTCTTCGGTCGGCTGGTTGTGATGGTCTTCGCTCTCGGCGACTTCTTCAGTATGTTCCGACGGCGCCTTGACCGACGGCCCGCCGGAAAACACACCCATCATCATTGAAAAGCCGGCAATACCCACGACAAAGACGACCACGCCGATAATAATCAGCTTCATCGGTCCGCCTTTTTTGGCCGCAGCCTGCGGTGTGGCGTCCTGCTTTTCGTCTTTGTTGACTTCTTCTTCGCTCATAGCAAACCCCAATAGATACTTTTATCCCACGCTCAAATGAGCAAGGGCCGTGCCAAGGGCGGAGCAAAGCATTTTATGTCGTTATGGGATAATGGGATACGGCGACATCAGACTATCCTGATCACACATCGAAGATAGTCAAAACGGAAAATATATCGCGTGAGGGATGGTAATTTTGTCCAAAGGGAGCGCTTGGCCAATCCGATCTATCGGCGCGATCGTAGTCCGCGACGAAGTCGTGGGTCTACATCTTCGAGATGCTATGCTTGAGTTGTCGGTGTGACAAGTGTAGGTCGAAATCCCTTGTCGTGAGTGCCGAATGGCGAGAACGATCCTGAGCGTAGCGAAGGAGGTTTCGACATAATTACTTGTCATTGTCTTCGACTGACGGGTTGGTCTGCGGTCTTTGAACGCAGGCCATATATGTCATTCTGTGGCTGGCGCTGGGTGCCCAACAGCTTTGCTGCGGGATAGCCAATCTGTAGCCCACCACGGGGTGGGTTTATGTTTTGGTCGAGCTATAATAGCGCCTTTTGATAAGTAATCGGTGACTCTATTCCCCGGATTGAACTAAGTTAGCGGGCCCCCGACAATCGCTTTGCGATTGTCGGGGGCCTATATTACCGGGGATATACCATGGTTGCGCCACATACTGGGCATTATAAGGCTCAGCCAGGCGCTGCGAGAACTCAATATCAAATTCCTGTTCGATTGTCTCATAGATGAATGCGCCGAAAATGATATTGTAATCCAGGCTGTCCAATCGTGACGCCACCTTGAACGTGTATACACCGTAGCCCAGCGAACGGTCCAGGGCCACTTCGGCGCAGTACCGACTATTATCCCGAAAAGCGGTTTTCAGGTGCTACTGATTATCTTGATCGACATGAACGATGGCCGTGTCATTCGAGAAATTATTCGGTCCGGCACAACGAGGTTTGCGTCTTTGATCCGCCAGTTATAGCCACTCCACTCGAAGTCCCTGAATGAATCATCCGGGTACTCATCCCAGCAAACTACTCCCGGCTCACCGGCCGGATGAAAAACGTTAACAGATCCCGGGACGTAGGTTGAATCAACCAGCAATGCCACAATCCGATTGAAGGCATGAGTATAACTCGACCAGGCGCCATCACCCTGGATAATCGTGAACGGCGCTTCAATATATGGCTGTACATACCAGCGATCGGTTTTGGCCCGGATCACGACTTTATGCGCTGATGTATCCGGCACGCTGGCGGTGCCGACGACGGTATCATCACCCGGCTGAAGGTTGATAATAGAAATCATGGAGGGGCATGCCTGCGGCGCAGGGCCACCGCTGAAAACATAGAGAATAAGAAACACCGCATCGCCGATATTGACTGATAAATCCGCATTGGCATCGCCACAGATAAAATTGCATGCGCCGCTTTGGGCAAAAGCCATCGGCGTGATGAGCACACACGGGACACTGCCTGCCAAAAGCAATTTATACAACATCTTAGCTCTGTTTTTCATCATCGCGATACCCGGCCTATAGATAATATACGCGACGATACGTAATCGTCCAAAACTCTTGAACAACCGGTTTTTAGTGTTTCCGACCGTCTAAATATATTACGTTTCCTGCTAACAAATTGGCTTGACAAAAGGGGCAAAATGTCATACTTTGTTCGATAGAAGAACAAAGTATTGCCGTAGAAGCGAAAAAGTCGTTCTTAGTTGAAGATACAGCTATTTCGTTTTTTAGCATAGACTTAAGCCTGGAGACCGGCATGGCACACAGTAATTCAATCGTCACAAAAGTTTTTTTACCGACGATACTCATACTTCTGTTGTCGACACTCGGCGCGCCTGTAGTGATTGCGTCGGCAGTCGACCAGGTTACTGTCGGAAGCGACCAAACAGGGGCCAGACTGCATGTTAACGGCCGCGATTTTATGGTCCTGGGTATGAACTGGGATTATGTTCCCATCGGCAAAAACTATGCCTATAGTCTCTGGACGCAGTCGGATGATTTTATCGAAGCGGCCCTGGCCAACGAAATGCCGCTGTTGCGCAGTATGGGTGTCAATACGATTCGACAATACGTCGGGGTGCCGCCGCGCTGGGTAGAATACATCTATGAAACCTATGGTATCTATACCATCATCAATCATCCCCTGGGCCGGTACGGCATTGATATGGGCGGCATATATATTCCATCCACCGACTATTCCGATCCCAAAATAAGAGAAGAACTTAAATCTCAGATGCGGGATCTGGTCGAGCAATTCGAGGGCACTTCCGGGATGCTCATGTGGCTTTTGGGGAACGAGAACAACTATGGCCTGGAATGGACTTCAGCCGCAACCGAGGACCTTCCCGAGGGTGAGCGTGAGAGCGCCCGAGCCAGGCAGCTCTATTCTCTGTTTGGCGAGATAACGGATATGATTCATGAGATGGATCCTAATCGTCCGGTAGCCATGGCCAATGGTGATCTGCAATATATCGACATCATCGCCGAAGAAATGCCCAATCTCGATGTATTCGGGTCCAATGTGTATCGCGGTATTTCTGCCCGTGATGCGTTCATTGTCGTCTGGCAAAAGATGGGCATACCGTTGCTGTTCACCGAGTTCGGCGCCGATGCTTTTAATGCCAAAACCATGCAGGAAGATCAGGCGATGCAGGCCCGGTATCTCATCGGTCAGTGGCAGGAAATATACGAACAGTCGTATGGCAAAGGACGGGTCGGCAACGCCATCGGTGGTTTGACTTTTCAATTCTCCGACGGCTGGTGGAAGTATGATCAGGAAACCAATCTCGACATTCACGACGCCAATGCGTCATGGGCCAATGGCGGTTATCAGGAAGATTTTGTTGCGGGCGAAAACAACATGAATGAGGAATGGTGGGGGATTTGCGCCAAAGGCTTCCCGGACAGTTACGGCCTCTATGACCTCTATCCACGTGCTGCCTATTATGCTCTCAAGAAGGCGTATCGATTGGAGCCTTATGGACCCGGCACGACTCTCGAAACGATCCGTAAGCATTTTGAGACTATTACGCCGATGGAATCTGTGCTTGACGCGCGCGGCAACACGGCCGCACTCAAATCTGAGCTCAACAGTAAGCTCCGTGTCAGCAGCATGCAAATGAAGTTTGAGACCTACAGCACCGGAGGTCACAAAGTCACGACGCCGGATCAGCCCGCCACCGTTCCGGCGGGGTACCCATCGTTCCAGGGGTTTGACCATCTGGAATCTTTCTTTACGGGAATTGAAGCCAAGCCGGCAGAAAATCTGCGAGGCATGCTGAACGTAAATATACTGGGTAATGTCCCGGGTAACCCGATTAACGAGATTTATTATGAAAACCGTGGCCGTGCCTTAGGCCCTCTTTCCGGCGCAGAACGCGTGAGGATCTATAAGGCGTCGATTGCATGGGAAGATCGCTGGTTCAACCTCGATGGTTTCTATCGCAGCGGCCATTATCACTGGGGCTATGAGGGCGACTTCTTCGGCCTGTATCGTGAGGCCAATTACGGCCCCAATATTGATATGTATAACGGCATCGCGCCGGTGGGTATTGAGGTCACCGGAAAAAAAGATCTGACCGGATTGAAGATCGCATTTGGGCCGCAATTATGGTGGGGAGCCAATCCCGCGTTAATAGTCAAATATCAAAGAGATATCGGCCGCTTTGGTCTCACCGGTATGTTTCAGGAAGATCTTGATCAGCAGAGCGGTGCGGTCAGTTCATCGGCGATACCGGTACCCCGAACGCGTAAAGCGACACTGCATGCCATAACTCAGGAGGGACCGTTCACTCTGGAACTCGGTGGTATCTGGTCCGGGGAAAACAAGGAAGGGCAGCCTTATCAATTTGTTACCGGAGAATCCGGCAACTATGAGGTCTTTACCAGCTATATCCGAGCCCGAGACGCTTTGGGCGGCAAGTTCAAGATTTCTTATCAGGAAGGACAATGGAGCTGGTATCTGCAGGGTGCGTGGCAGGGCCTGGTGGCCGACGGCGGGGCTGATGAAACCCAGACCTTTACGGGATGGCACCTCAAGGACAGTGGCAGAGGAAATCAGAAAAATCTCTTAACGGGTGTATCGGCGCGTTTTGGAAATTGGGAGATATCTCCCAATTTCCTCTGGCAAAAACCGTTGGAAGGTCCGATTCCAAGCGATGCTCCGCAGCCGGCCCGTCCGCGAAACCTTGAAATACTCGAGGATCCCTTCGCTGTCCGGGCCAACCGTGAAATGACCGCCGCCGAAATGATCCTCACTTACGATCCCACCCCGGCCACCTGGATGTATCACTGGGACAGCGACGTGCGTGAAGATGCTCCCTTTGCGGCAACAGTTGGTTTCATTTTCAGACATATGCCGACCACCCTCGATGCCGCAACGTTCTTTGCCGCCGATGGTGTCACCAGATACGCATTCCCGGGCGCTACCCCCCCGCGGGACACCTGGGAAATGTACGCACGGCTTATCTCAAAATCACGGCCGGAACAGGGGATAATCGTCAATCTGTTTGCTGGTGAGGGCGAACCCAACGGCGATGATCCGCGTCTTATCCATCGCTATGGCGGCGATGTCAGATTGATTTTAGGGTCATATAAATTCATCACCGAAGCTAAATTCAACGACTGGGGGCCATATGATTATCACAGGGATTTTAATTTAACCTACCCTCTTCAGCTTATGTTTGATGTGTCGAAGGTACTTGGTCTGCCCGGATGGTTCGAAGATCCGAATACTCGTTTTGGTGTTCGGGCGACGTGGCGTTCGCTTAATGAATACTCACCGCGCTATTGCCCGCTTTGTGATCCCGAAGATCCGAGTCTGACCAACGGTAATGAATGGGAAATCCGCACCTACCTGCATATGAATATTGGGATGTAAAGAATATGAAACTGCCGGATTCATCGCCAGAAACAACAATTGAACAGCAAGTCACGGCAATGCTGGAACAGATGACACTTGCAGAAAAAATCGGCCAGATGGCCCTGGTAAACGGAATAGACGGGAAGATTACTGATCCGGTCAGGCAATCTTTGGCCGAGGGAAAAATCGGCGGTATTTTAAACGAAGTCAATGTCGATATCGTAAATGAACTGCAAAGAATTGCGGTCGAAAAAAGCCGCCTTGGCATCCCCCTGCTGGTCGGCCGTGATGTGATTCACGGTTTCAAGACCATTTTTCCGATTCCACTGGGATTGGCGTCGAGCTGGAATCCCCAAAACGCCGAAAATTGCGGGCGTGTATCGGCGTGCGAAGCATCGGCGGTCGGAATCAACTGGACTTTTGCCCCCATGATTGATATCTGTCGAGATCCCCGCTGGGGTCGTATCGCCGAATCTTTCGGCGAGGATCTGTACCTTACCGGTGAATTCGCGAGGGCTATGGTACGTGGTCTCCAGGGCACCGCACTATCCAACCAGGACAGTGTCGCCAGTTGCGTCAAACACTTTGCCGGCTATGGCGCCAGCGAAAGCGGTAGGGATTATAATACCGTCAACATCCCGGAAAACGAACTCAGGAATGTGTACCTTCCTCCTTTCAAAGCCGCCATTGAGGCCGGCACGGTGTCAGTAATGACCGCGTTTAGTGACCTTAACGGCATCCCTGTGTCTGCCAATGAATTTCTGTTGAAACAGATTCTCAGGCATGAATGGAAGTTCGATGGGCTCGTTGTCAGCGACTGGGAATCGATTAGCCAACTGGCTATACACGGCCTGACGGCCAACGATAAAGAATCGGCCTGTGAAGCCGCCAATGCCGGGGTCGATATGGAAATGACCAGTCGGACCTATGCTGATCATCTGGCCGATTTGGTTACGACAGGAAAGGTATCTCTTGAGCAGATTGATACAATGGTATCCAATATTCTGCGGGTGAAATATAAGCTGGGATTGTTTGATCATCCCTATACCAAAACACAAAAGGGATCGGCATCCGGTTCCGACAAATTTCTGGCAGCGGCGAGAAAAGCTGCGGTACAAAGCTGTATTCTCCTGGAAAATACACACGGCATTCTGCCTCTCAAAAAAGAAACACTGTCATCAATTGCCTTAATCGGTCCATTGGCTGATAATGGCTATGAACAGCTCGGTACCTGGATTTTCGATGGTGACACGGCGATAAGTCAAACACCCCGTCAGGCTATCGAGACGCTTGTCGGTAATTCGATTGAGATCAATTACAGCCAGGCAATGGCATCGACTCGAAGTAAGGGCCGTGAGAAATTCGGCGATGCTGTCGCGGCGGTCAAGAAATCCGATGTAGCTATTCTCTTTTTGGGTGAAGAATCAATACTGTCCGGAGAAGCGCATTGTCGAACCGACCTCAGCCTGCCGGGCAACCAGGAAGAGCTGATCGATAATCTCTCAGCAACCGGTAAACCAATAGTCCTTGTCGTTATGGCCGGACGTCCGTTGCTGCTTGAAAAGGTCCTGACCAAAGTTGACGCGATTTTATACGCGTGGCATCCGGGAAGTATGGCCGGACCGGCCCTGGCGGATTTGCTGTTCGGGATTGAATCTCCTTCGGGCAAGCTTGCCGTGACCTTTCCCCGCGTCGTCGGTCAGATACCGATTTACTACAATCACAAAAACACCGGGCGGCCGGCGACAAAAGATTCGACTATCAATATCGATGAAATAGAATCGGGAGCTCCGCAACACTCTTGTGGAGACACCTCGTTTTATCTTGATGTCGACAATTCACCGCTCTATCCGTTTGGCTATGGTCTCTCCTATTCCAAATTCAGGTATTCTAATCTTGAGTTGAGCAGCAGCCGTATCAGGCTCGGCGAAAGCCTTGAGATCAGGTGTGAGCTGACTAACATCGGCGAATGTGAGGCCGAGGAAATCGCGCAGTTGTATATTCGTGATCTGGTTGGAAATGTCACCCGTCCGGTGAAAGAACTCAAGGGCTTTAGAAGAATCCGTCTCAAACCCGGTGAAAGCACGACTCTTGCCTTCATCCTGACCTCGGATGATCTGGCCTTTTATAATCGGCACAATACACGAATCACCGAACCGGGTAAGTTCCATATCTGGGTAGGCGGAAATTCCACCGGGGGGTTGAAGGCAGAATTCGAAATTATATAATCTGGGTATACCCCCGGGACAGCAGGAAAAAGCATCACACACATGTGATGCTTTTTTTATACAGGTGAGAGAAGCATCAAGATACTTCATTCGGTTTACCGCGCCGACCTTCCAGTTCTGCCCTGACTTCGTTAGCTTTCTGTTCGGTTATCGGAAACGCCCATACTGCCCAAATTGCAATAGCGGATGTCACGATGGGTACACCGGCATCGAACAGACGCATCATGAATATAGTGCTTGCGCCCTGGTTGCCTTCGAGGGCGACGTCAAAGCCCGTTGCATTGAGCAAAAAGCCCCCTCCGGCCAGAGCCGCCGACATTCCCAGCTTTACCACCCACCAGAAGATCGAGCCATACATTCCTTCGCGCCGTTTATAAGTCTTCAATTCGTCGAGGTCTACGACATCGGCTACCATTGCCGGCATCAACGTAAACAAACCGCCGAGGCTGAAGGCCAGAAGCGGCGCCGGGAGGATAACCAGCCAGGGGTACTCAGGATTGTAACACACCCATTTCAAGGCGTATCCGAGCATGGAAAAACCGGTCGAAATAAAAAACGCCCGCCGTTTGCCATATTTAGTACCAAGCCAGGTGACAATAGCGATAACGATAAAGGTCGATACCGCCCCGACCGTGCCCGCATACCCGGCGTACTTGGCGCCCAGGTTCTGCGCCCCTCCGGCGACGTAGTAAATGATGACATAAAACTGAAACGAGGAGACGAGGATGAAACCGTTGAACACCAGAAACGTCGCCAGGCAGAGCTTGAGGAATGGTCCCGATTTTACGGTTGTCGCAAAGCCCTTGAAAAACTCCTTGAGGTTATTGACGGCCGCGGCGGCGGATTTTTTCTTCTCGGTCTGCTTCTTGACTTCCGACTGGGCGATAGACTTGAATTTTTCGCGAAGAAAAATTGCCGGCAAAATTCCGATACCGATTGTCACGACCCCGATAATGACCGCCAGCCCCGCGGCGCCTGAAACCTGATCTTTGAAAAAGCCCTCGTACGTCATGATCCACAGGAACCATGGCGAGACAACGTAGGCCAGTTGGCTGAGGAAATTCTGCGTGCCCATCAAACGGGTTCGCTCGTTGTAGTCAGCCGTTAACTCGTAGCCAAGGGCGACCCACGGCGTCGCAAACACGGTATAGGCCATATAGAAGACTATCGAAACAACCAGAAAATAGACAAAATAGAAAGTATCGCTCTGCCCCCGCGGAAGCTGCCAGAGGATGGCGAAAATAATCCCTGCTGCGATCGCTCCCCAGAATATGTACGGCCGTCGCCGTCCCCATCGCGATTTGGTGTTATCGGAGATAAAACCCATGATTGGATCGGTAAGAGCGTCGGTCAATCGTGGCAGTGATCCCAGCAGTCCGACCAGGGCGGGATCCATGCCCAGACCGAGATTGAGTACAATCATCATGCCGCCGCTGGCGGCGGCGAGAAGATTATTAATCAATCCTCCGAGACCATAAATTAATCTCTGGGCAAACGATATGCGATCCTCAGGGGCGGTATAGGAGCGTGTTGACTGGCTCATACAATAATCTCCATACTGCTCAGTTTTCTATGGCACGGGTTGAGGATATATGACTCGCCTGGTAATTGGGGCAGGAACACGTAGTGCCTCATCATTCGGCCTTGTATGCACGGACATAGTCGATGAGCATGGTCTGGGGGAATACCGTTGTCGGGTCGGGCGAACCGACGTAATTGCCGCCGACGGCCACATTGAGAATGATGTAAAACGGTTTATCGAACACCCATTGACCGCTGACAAGTTCTGGCCGGACGGTCAGGAAATTGACATCATCGACAAACCAACGGATTTCGTTTGCTTTCCATTCAACCGCAAAAAGATGAAAACCGGTATCGAACCGGCCACTGCTGAGTAGATAGCTGAGGGTGACGGCATTGCCGCCGGAATATCCGGGGCCATGAAGGCTGCCATGAACGATACTGGGTTCCTGACCGCGATATTCCATAATATCAATCTCACCGCATTGCGGCCAACTGACTGTTTGGATATTGCTGCCCAGAAGCCAAAAGGCAGGCCAGATACCCTGACCGGTCGGCAGTTTAATACGGGCTTCGATGCGTCCGTAGGTCGGTTCAAACAGGTCCCGGGTGACGATTCGTGCTGAAGTATAATTTCGACCGGCATACGATTCCTCACGGGCGACAATAGCCAGGTTCCCGGTGCCGTCGAGTGACACATTAGTCGGCCGATCAGTATCGTATTCCAATTGGGCATTACCCCAGTCAGTCCCGATGTCATAATCCCATTTAGCCGGATCGGGAGACTGGCCGGCCGCACCGATAAAATCATCTTCCCACACCAGGACCCAGTTTGATTCTGATCCCGCAGGATCACTGGAACACCCGGCCGCGAAAAGCAGTAAACACATAATCCCTGCCGTAATCACCGTCGTTCTCATACAGGTGATCATTTAGCCTCCATGGCAGCATCCTGCTTGGTCAATTTCGGATCATCGAACATGGCCATCAAAGCCATCGTGGCGGCTCCGATAGCGACCGCTCTCGGTCCCAGTTCACTGGTCTTAATATCAACCGCTGCCTTACTGACCAATGTACTATTTCTTACTTTAGAACGCAGCGGTGCCAGGAGCAGTTCACCCAGCCCGGCCAATCCACCGCCGAGGATGGCCAGATTGGGATTCATAAGATTGAACCAGCCGGAGATGGCGATTCCCAGGTACTCGGCAATCTCATTGACCAGTTTCAGGGCCAGCGGATCTCCGAGAAGTGCTGCCGTTTCAATGGCAGCAAAAGATGCATTGTTGCCTTTCAGGGTGCTATCCGGGTAATCACTAAGCAATAGTTCGATACGCTGAATCAGGGCCGGTTTGCCGATAAATGTCGCCAGGCAGCCTCTCATGCCACAGACGCAGGCCGGTCCATTTCGATCGATCGGCAGGTGCCCCATCTCGCCCGCAACGCCGCCGGCGCCGCGGTATATTTCGCCATTGAGGATATATCCGGCGCCGATACCGTGCGCAATTTTGATGTACACAAAATCGTTTACACCCTGCCCGGCTCCCCACCAGTGCTCGGCGAGGGCCCCAAGGTTGGCATCATTATCGACAACAACCGGGACGCCGTATTTCGCCTGCAACTGCTCCAGTCCACTCTCACCCTGCCAGGCCGGGATGACAACTTCAGACAGCATCCGGGGATTCAACGGATCCACCGGGCTTGGGACAGCGACGCCGATTCGCGCCAGTTTGCCGCCGCCATCGTTCCAATCCTTCAAACAGGCATCGCACAGTTTTATAACAAGCGCTCGAGTGCCTTCGGGATCGGTACGCACCGGATACGCCATCTCTTTCCATGACAGTACGTGGCCCCGTAAATCGGTCAGGGTGACCGCAACGTGTGTAGCGCCCAGATCGACGCCGAGTATGCAGCGCGCTTCATCCTGAAAATCCAGGACAATCGGCCGACGCCCTCCGCTTGATTTGCCCGATCCCATTTCGGCAATCAATCCGGTTTTCAGCAGGCAGTCAATAATCTCCGAAACAGTTGAGCGGGATAACCCTGTCTGACGGGCGATTTCGGCGCGCGAAGTTTGTCGCTCTTTCCAGATCAGTTGAAGGACTGCATCGGCGAGCGGTCGCTCCTTTTGTATCAGACCGTTTGACTTACTCTTGAAATTCAATCGTCTTCCCAATTTCGCTGTTTATCCTCATTACTCGCGGGTGCAATCTATTTGTGAAAATAGATATTATCAACAAATACCGTATCGGGATCACCTGAGATGATCAGTTGTGCCAGATGATCTTTTGTAATCAATGCCGTAAAATCGGCCAATGGCACATCAATACTGACCCAGCTTCCGGTATTCATGGTTGTCTCATCAAAGGTCAACTCATGTTCTACATCGTCACCACCGCCATACCCACCATCGGAACCGAAATCGACTAGTTTGATCTTAAAGACAGATGGCGCTGATGTCACGTCCGGTGTCCATACATCAATATGGAAATGAGTCATGGATGTGGCAGCGATGGTCGGCGAGGTGAACTCTATTCCGGCAAAAACAAGATTCGTGTACTTTTTTATGCTATCCGATCCGACTGTAAAGTCTTCAACATCGGCCAAATCCCAGGGCGCCGACCACGTCGTGACCGAATGGTCGGAATAGACATTACTATAGAGCGAAATAACATCACCGGCGGCATGTACCGGAATCGGAGCAGGGATTGCAGGCGCGGCGGGGGTATCGGTATCGTAAAAGTAGATATTATCTATATAGACAGTATTGGGATCGCCCGATATGATCAGTTGGGCCAGATGTTCGGATGTGGTCAAACCGGCAAAGGTGGTCAACGGCACATCAATGCTCACCCAGGTACCGGTCTTCATAGTCGCTTCATCGAAAACCAACTCATGCTCGACATCATCGCCGCCGCCAAAGAGGCCGTCGGCGCCAAAATCGACCAGTTTTACCCTGAACACCGCTGGTGCTGCAGTCGCATCCGGTGTCCAGACATCGATATGGAAATGTGTCATCGCTGTTATATCAATCGGTGATGATGTAAACTCGATCCCGGCGTATATGAGATTTGAGTATTTTTTCAAATAATCCGAGCCGATCGAAAAATCTTCGACATCGGCCTGATCCCAACTGGCCGACCAGGTGTCCACCGTCTGGTCGACGTAGGTATCACTGAAAATCGAAATCACGCTGCCGGCATCATGCGATGGCGTCGGCGCGGAGATTGTCGGGGCGGCATTTACGATTACTGTGATCGTTCCCGCAGCAGAAATCGTTCCTATTTTGGCGGTAATGACAGCACTACCTTCTGATTCTGCGGTAATAATACCGTCTACGTCCACCGAAACGGCATCAGGATTCGAAGAAGTAAAGTTGAAATACCCCGGCATGGCCGATACCGTTATATCCGTACCATCGACATTGAATATAACAGTACCGTTTCCGACATCAATCACAGCGCCGGCTTCAGCCAGGATTGTCTGCGTAGTTATCGCCGGACGAGGATTTATAATCGTTGCCTGACTGTCGAAGACAATTTCATCAATCCAGATTTCATGTCCCGTACCGTCTGCGGTCCCTTCGGCAAAATGGAACAATCCAGCCTCTTGAGATAGCCTCTCGGGCAGGGGAATCGGGAGCGTATACTTTTGCCAGGCCGTGGTCAAGGGGAGGCCGTAAACCTCGGCGGTATAGAGTGAGGTCCCGGTGTTGTTGTTACCAATACCGGCGACATCGAGGAAAATATCCTCACTTGCCCTGGCCCAGAATGTTATTGCGTTGAAGGGGGTTAGATTGCGCTCCAGCGGATCAATAATCGCGCCCCCGACATAACCTGCAAAATCAGGAACTGTGATCCGCACACTCGCAGCACCAGAATACATGATAGTCGCGTCAATATCAAGACTGCCGGCTGAACCATCGAAGGCCTGATATACTGTGCCATCAGCGAAGTCATCAATGAAGACGATATCTTGATCGGAGGCCATCGGACAGCATGGCACCGGACCGCCGTTAAAGACATAAGAAATCACATAGACCGCATCGCCGACATTGACCTGCCCGTCACAATTGGCATCACCCTCTTCGGGACAAACCGGAGCCGCGCCGCCATTGAACACGTAGTTGATGAGATGTACGGCATCGCCGACATTAACGCCGTCATCGCCATTGGCATCGCCCGGGAGATTGCAGCAGGTTGAATATCCGGCGGCCTGGATCCGGACGTAATCCACCAGCATCGTTTGCGGGAACTCGGTTGCGGCATCGGGCGGACCGGGCCAGTTACCCCCGACCGCCACATTCAAAATGATGTAGAAGGGATGATCGAAGACCCACTCGTTAGGGCTGATATCTTGTGTAGTCAGTGTCGAATACAGAATATCATCGACATACCACCGGATAACATCAGCTTCCCATTCAACTGCGAAGACATGGAAGTCATCATTGAATCCTCCCGTCTCTAAAACATAGGACTGTGTATACGACGCTCCTCCTGAATATCCGGGGCCGTGAAGGCTGCCATATACCGTAGTGGGCTGATGCCCGAGATATTCCATAATATCTATCTCACCGCATTGGGGCCAGCCGATAGTTTCGAAATCGGCGCCCAAAAGCCAGAAGGCCGGCCAAATACCCTGGCCAACGGGCAGCTTGATCCTGGCTTCCACGCGACCATATGCGAATTCGTAAAGATCTCTGGTCACGATCCTGGCCGAAGTATAGGGCTGCCCCATATAGAATTCTTCGCGCGCTGTTATAGCCAGATGACCGTTGCCATCAAGTGAGACATTGGTGGGGCGGTCGGTATCATACTCGAGCTGGGCATTTCCCCAGTCGGTACCGATATCATAATCCCATCGGGCCGCATCCGGCAGTTGTCCGGCCGGACCATCGAATTCATCCTGCCACATAAATAGTGGGTTTTTATTTTCTTCTGCAGCCTGAGCTCGTCCGCAGAGAGCACATACTACGAGCGCTGCGAGGATGAGTGTCATTATGTTCGATTTGATAATCATAAAGTCCTTGTATCATATAGAGGGGCGTTCTAATATGAACGCCCCATCCAGAGAGAATTACTTACACGACCACATTCTCATTTCCATATTGATCACTTATGGAAATAGAAATTGTCGACGAAGATATTGCCATACGTGCCGGAAAGAATTAACTGAGCGAAATGTTCCCGGCCGGTCAAGTTGACAAAATCGTCCAACGGAATATCCAGACTTACCCAGGTGCCAGTGCTCATTGTACTCTGAGTATATGTCAACTCATGTTCGGTATCGTCACCGCCGCCATCCCAGATACCATTGGCGCCGTAATCGACCAGTTTGATCTTGAACTCGGAAGTCACATCGGTCGCATCAGGAGTCCAGATATCGATATGAACGTGAGTCATTCCACTGATATCCTGAGTACCTGAAGTGTATTCCGCAATCGAAAAGACCAGACTGGTGTAATGTATCATCGTGTCCGATCCAAGGACGAATTCCGACAAAGTGACATCGTCCCACGGTGATGACCAGGTGTCAAAATCAACGCCGGTATAGGCATCACTGAAAACGGAAAAGACATCAGCAGGTGCATGGCTCGGAGTCGGAGCCGACGTAGTCGGTTCCGTCGGCGTATTGGCATCGTAGAAGTAGATATTGTCTACAAAGACGGTATTCGGGTCGCCCGAGATGATCATCTGTGCCAGATGCGCCTGTGTCGTCAGACCGACGAAGTTGGACAACGGAACATCGATGCTGACCCAGCTGCCGGTATTCATAGTGGTTTCGTTGAAGGTCAACTCATGCTCGGTGTCGTCACCACCCTGATAAGCACCATCAGCACCAAAGTCAACCAGCTTGACTTTAAACGCGGCCGGCGCGGTCGTCGGATCCGGTGTCCAGACATCCATGTGGAAATGGGTCATTCCGGTAGCGTCAACTGTCGTTGTCGTGAATTCAATACCGGCGAAAACCAGGTTTGTGTATTGCTTCAGGTTGTCAGATCCAATAGTGAAGTCAGCGACATCGGCTTGATCCCAGCCGGCTGACCAGGTATCGATGGTTGCACTGGTGTAGGCATCGCTGTAGAGCGAAACTACATCGCCGGGATCCGGAGTCGGAGTGGGAGCAGATGATTGCGGCTCGGTCGGAGGGGGTGAATAGAAATAGATATTGTCGACGAAGATAGTCCCCAAATCACCGGAGATGATCAATTGCGCCAAATTGGCCCGAGTGGTCAAACCGGTTAAATCTGACAGTGGCACATCGATACTGACCCAGCTGCCGGTGTTCATGGTGTTTTCATCGAATGTCAGCTCATGCTCGACATCATCAGTACCGCCGGAAACACCATCGGCACCGAAGTCGACGAGCTTGACTTTAAACACCGCGGGGGCATCGGTCGGGATTGGTGTCCAGACATCCATGTGGAAGTACTCCATGGACGTGGCATCAATCTGATCATTGATAAATTCGACTCCGGCGAAAATCAGATTGGTGTATTTCTTCATATTGTCCGAACCGATCACGAAATCGGAAACATCGGCCTGATCCCATGGCGCTGACCAGGTATCAACGGAAACGCTGGTATAAGCATCGCTGTAGAGCGAGACCACATAGGCCGGATCCGGAGTCGGGGTCGGGGCTGCAACCAGCGGTTCAGACGGTACGCCGGAATCATAGAAGTACAGGTTGTCAATATATACCGTGCCAAAGTCACCAGACAAGATCATCTGGGCGATACTGGTGGTATTGGTCAGTCCCGTAAAACTGGCCAGCGGAACATCAATGCTGACCCATGTTTGGGACGCCATCGTGGCATCGGTGAACGTGAGTTCATGTTCGGAATCATCGCCGCCGCCGTCGAAGACACCATTGGGACCGAAGTCGACCAGTTTGATCTTAAAGACCTTGCCGGCAACATCTTCGGGAGTCCAGACATCTACCCGGAAGTGAGTCATGGCCGATGCATCGACTACAGGATTGAACTCAATACCGGCAAAGACAAGGTTGAAATACTTCTGCGTGGTATCAGTTCCAATCACGAACTCTTCCTGACCGGTGTTATCCCAGACGGTTGACCAGGTGACACTTGTTACATTGGTATAGACACTGGTATAAATGGATACAACGTCACCGGGATCCTGTGATGGAGTCGGCGCCGGATTAGTCGGTACAGCTTCAGCTCCACTGACATTCACGGTAATCGAGCCGGTCGCGGCGATTCCGCCCAGTTCAGCAGTCAGCGTTGCCGAGCCCTGGCCTTCGGCCCTAATGACGCCATCGACACCGACAGATACAACTGACGGATCAGACGAGATAAAGGTGAAATATCCAGGCATCGCGTTAATCGTAATGTCGGAACCGTCGACCTCAAAGGTGACCGTAGCATTCGCCAAGGCAATAACGTCACCGGAGTCGGCTTCGATCGTCGTCGGCGTCAGCGCCGGTCGCGGATTGATAATAGTGGTCAGACTTTCATAGACAATTTCGTCAATCCAGATATCATAGCCCAGGCCCCCTTCGGGACCTTCGGCAAAGAAAAACAGTCCTCGCTCGGCATCCAGTTTTTCAGCCAGCGGAATGGGGATGATATACTTCTGCCAGGCCGTGGTAAGCGTTAAACCGTTTACTTCAGCCGTATACAGCGACGTTCCGGTATTATCATTACCAAGACCGGCAACATCGAGAGTTGCTTCTTTACTGGCTTTGGCCCAAAAGGTCACGGCATTGTAACCGGTCAGGTCACATTCGACCGAATCGGTGAAAGCCCCGCCGGAATAGCTTCCCGAGGGATCCCCGACATCCGGAATCGTAATGACCAATCCCTGGGTACCGGCATACAACGAGTCGGCAGAGATTTGTACGGCATCCAGTTTGGAGCCGGCAAACGCCTCATAGGTTACCCCGTCGCCGTATTCATCATCAAAGACCACGACGTCAGTAGCCAGGCAGATCGGGGCCGGGCCACCCTTGAAGACGTAGTTGATAATGTAGACACCATCACCGACATTCAACGCGCCATCGGCGTTCGCGTCGCCTTCATCCAGGCACGGCGGTGCCGCGCCGCCTTTGAAAACATAGTTGATGAGATAGACGCCATCACCAACATTCACGCTGCCATCGTCATTTGCATCACCGGGGACATCACAGCATGATCCTGCAAAGGCAGCATTCTGCCAGAGGAAGATGCTTCCAAGCAAAAGTACGCACAGCGTCAGGATGTGTTGCGTGTGTTTCATCACATTCCTCTCTTTCGCACTATTTCACAAACTGCCGTTAATGCTTTACATGATGTCTTTCTGACCGGACAAAACGCCGGCCGGCGTGCCCGTGGTATGGCGGCAGTGCGAGTAATAGGCCAGTAGTTGATTCATGTAGTATCAGTACTTTCTGTTGTTTCTCTTCATCGATGGAAGTAAACATTGTCGATATACACCGTGTTGGGATCGCCCGAGATTATCAACTGGGCCAGATGTCCCCTGGTCGTGAGCCCGGTGAAGTCGCTTAGCGGAATCTCGATACTTACCCAGCTGCCGGTGTTCATGGTGTTTTCATCGAGGGTAATTTCATGTTCAACATCATCTCCGCCCTGCCAGACACCATTGGCGCCATAATCAACCAGCTTTATCCGGAAAATAGCCGGCGCATTGGTGGGATCAGGGGTCCAGAGATCCATATGGAAATGCGTCATGGCCGAAGCATCAACAGTCGTTGAGCCGAACTCGATACCGGCGAACAGGAGACCCGTGTACTGCTTGACCGTATCCGCTCCAATTGCGTAATCCTGGACATTTGCGGTATCCCAGACCGCCGACCAGGTATCGACAGGAACATTGGTGTAGGCCTGGCTGAACAGCGAGATGACATCAGCGGCATCGACTGCAGGAACCGGCGCCGGATCAGGCGGCGCCAGGGGGATACCCGAGTCGTAGAAATAGACATTGTCAATAAAGACTGTATTGGGCGTACCGGATATGATCAACTGCGCCAGGTGTCCCCGCGTGGTTAAATTGGTGAATTCAGCCAGAGAAACATCGATCGTCACCCAGATACCGGTTGCCATGGTCGTTTGATTGAAAACGAGTTCATGCTCGACATCATCGCCGCTGCCGGCGTCATAGACACCATTGGCCCCGAAATCGACCAGCTTGACCTTGAATACCGATGGAGATCCGGTCGGATCAGGCGTCCATACGTTCATGTAGAAATGGGTCATTGCAGACGCATCAATCGTGTTTGATCTGAATTCGATACCCGCGGACAGAAGATTCGTGTACTTCTTGATAGTGTCCGACCCGATCACGAAATCGGAGACATCGGCAAAATCCCAGACAGCCGACCAGGTATCGACCGTAACATCAGTGTAAGCGTCGCTGAAAAGAGATATCACCGAACCCGGATCCTCGCTCGGTGTCGGAGCGGGGGATGACGGCTCGGTCTGCAGTCCGGCGTCGTAGAAGTAGATATTGTCTACGTAGACAGTAGACAGGTCGCCGGAGATAATTATCTGGGCCAGATGGCCTTTGGTCAACAGGCCGGTAAAGGCACTCATTGGCACGTCGATCGATACCCAGGCACCGGTAGCAAGCGGCGGGGATGAATTCGCGTTGATGACCAATTCATGCTCGACATCGTCACCGCCTTCGAAAACGCCATTGGCACCAAAATCAACGAGTTTTATCTTAAATGTGGCGGGAAGCGTTGTTGCATTGGGTGTCCAGATATCCATATGGAACCGGGTCATACCGGTGGCATCAACTGTGGGAGTAGTGAATTCAATGCCGGCGAACGACAGGTTTACGTACTTTTTGACATCATCTGTCCCTATCGTTACGTCGCTGACATCAGCGTTGTCCCAATCGGCCGACCAGGTGGTTACCGGTACATCGGTATAGGCATTGCTGAAAAGCGAGATGACGTCGGCGGCAGGTGCCGTCGGTTCCGGGGCGGGTGTATCA
>CAZGLR010000015.1:29475-39534 GCA_964526635.1 uncultured Ignavibacteriales bacterium
TATCAGGTGTCGCCGCGGGGCCGGTCACGGTGATGGTGATGGTACCGGATGCCGGTGTCGTACCCAGAGCCGCCGTTAACGTAGCGGTACCCAAGCCTATGGCCCGAATAACATTGTTTTCGTCAACCGTGACGACTGTATCTTCAGAGGAGAAAAACGTGAAATAACCCGGCATTGCCGAGACAGAGACGGGACTGCCATCTATAGTAAACGTTACTGTGCCATTTCCAACAGTAATAGTATCACCGACCTCGACAGTAACTGCCTGCGTGGGAATCGACGGTTGCGGCGGACCTATAGTGCTGAGATTTTCAAATCTGATTTCGTCAAACCAGAGATCATAGCCGTTGCCGTTTTCCGGCCCCTCCGCAAAATAAAAGAGGCCCTGCTCGGAGGTTAGTTTTTCGGCAAGAGGAATCGGGATGATATACTGCTGCCAGTCAGTCGTCAGTGCAAGATTGCTTATTTCGGCCGTGAATCGAGACGTCCCGGTGTTATCATTACCGAGGCCCGCGACATCGAGCGTGGCCGACGTACTTGCTTTTGCCCAGAAAGTCACAGCATTAAAGGCCGTCAGGTTGCGGGCGATGTTGGCGGTAAATGCCCCGCCGGCATAACTTCCCGAAGGATCACCGACATCAGGTACCGTTACGACCAACGCCTGAGAACTATTGTAACCCGGTGAACCAATATTGAGTGCATCGAGTTTGGATCCCGCAAATGCTTGAAAAATAACACTGCTTCCAAATTGGTCAGTGTAAACATTCCCGAGTGATGGCGCCGAAGCCGGTTCCACGACTCTGCCATCCAGGCTGCAGGCAACCAATCCGACAATTATTATCAGCGAAAGGATACCCAAACGATGAATCTTGCTTCCGGTAGACAACGACTCTCTCCTTGATAAGCTCACATCATAACCGAACAAAGTACCAGCCAGAGCAGTTTCTCGGCAAACACTTTGTTCGTATTACGAACAAAGTATAGAATTTCACATGTTTTGTCAACTGATAAATGTTAAAAAAACCAAATAATTTCAAAATAAAACAGAAACTCCGCAGGGCTTCTACGTATGGGAACAAAACTATAACAAGAATTATAACAACATATTAGATGAATATATGGTCCCAAAATGAAGAAAATTGGTCAAACACAGCACTACAAACCTAAACGATTGCTATGTTTGTTCGTTTATCAAACATTGACCCGGTAGTTTGTTGGCTAAAAAACTATTGTGTATTTCTTATTGATTATGGCAATCCCCGATATCGGGAGATTTGTTGAAGAGACCAACCCATATCAGGCCTTGTAATCTGCTTCCCGATAAACCTGCGCCCCATTAACGGATTGTTAGACGATATTTCGCCAGATCGCCTGGCGGCATCCACTAAAGCCCCCGCCGTTATAATGTATATTTACTCCTGATCCTTTTCCAGGTATTCCAAATAGGTTCTAAATGATTTCTTGGGACTACGGTCTTCGTTGAAGACGCCCCAGTTCTTTTCCACATCTTCAGGAGGAGAATTTTCGCCGCCGCCCTTCCATGGCTCATCAAATGCCTCAAAAAGAAAGCTGACAATCTTATGGGTCTCGATCCATTGCTTATTCCGAATCAAAAACTCCGCCTGGGCGTTAAGACCGACCTCACCCTTAATTAGTGAGCCCTGTTCACCATCTCCGGTTTGGCCGGCATCGTAGGCGGTCGCCCATCCGGTCTCGCCAATGACAATCATTCGATCAGGATGAACCTGCTGAACTCGCTGATAAACCGTGTCCAGCCATTCAGTTGACTGCTCCAGTTGTTTTCCATTCCACAACGGGTGTATATGCGTAAAAACGAAGTCGATTTCCCGGGCAATCTCTCTGCTTTCCAGCTTGTCCCAGTAAAGATAATCATCGGCGGTCGTCACCGGTATCGAGACGCTTTTTCGAAGGGCACGGATATAACGAATCACGTTTTCCGGTTTCATGCGATGCCCCGACCAGAATACCTGGGTTTCATTTCCGGCGCTCAGCGCATTTACTATATTGGGATACTCGTTTGCCAATTCTATCCCGGTAAGAACCTGAGTAATGTTACCCGCCTTTTTCTCAGCGTCATTCTCTTCTGGTTCCAGCCATACGCCCAGAACGGCCTTAATCGGTAATTCGTATTCGTCAATAATGCGGATTATGCGACGGGTATCCTCATCGGCGCCATACAGCCTGATCAGGTGCCAGTGTTTTGCGATTATTTGCAAGTCTTCCAGCAGTTCATCGTCGCTCGGGCCTGTTTGCCCCGGAGCCTGACCGGATCGATAGCAGCCATAGGCGACAGCATCGCCGATCCATTTCTCATTCCAGTAGGGATCGTAGTCGCGAACCACAAACGGCTCTTCCCGTGGCTGCAGGCGGCCGGCTTCAAGCTCGGCTTTCAGCGCCGCTATCGATACTCCCGGGCTGTTTCCGGTAGCATTCGATTCTTTTTTATTTCCGCTGCATGATACCATAGCTATTATTATGGTGATGAGGCCAACCAGCATTCGAAATGATATTTTCAATCTTCTTTCCTTTCCGGCTCTTCAGAAAACACTGGGGAAAATATAAGCCGGAAAGCAACGAAGGTCAAAACTTTCTCAGCGACCGATGCGGTATAACCCTCGCGCCATTTACGGAAGATTCCTGCTGGTACCAGCCTGTTTTTAAATCTCCAATTTAACGGAGCAATATGTCTATTTTATCGACTTTTCTTTCTCGTATATTAATGGCCAGTTCTCCGCTGATGTTTTCGGCAGCGACGACCTGGACACTGCCGGTGTTATCAACAATCTGCCATTCGACGGGCCGGGCAGCATCACCGCCATAAGTGTTACGCCGATCGGCGTTGTGATAGGTAACCAGAATATCTCCCAAAAACATGAAACTGAATGACCCGCGGGGCAATTCAACCTCTCGTTTCTGGCCGTTTTTCGAGATGTAAACAGATTGAGGTTCTTGAGTAAAAAGCCACCCGGGTAGCGCCGGCTGCAAAGAAAGCTGTAATTCTCCATTGGAATTGACTCGAAATGGTCTGGGGCCGAGCGCCATTAATGATAAAATATGTATAAATTCCGCCGTTGCTCCGGTAAGCCGCGCCACGAATCCATTGCCATGAAGTGACCGGTCCGAATGGGCACTACTGACCAGAAACGATGAATTCTCCAAGATGCTCCTGCCATACATCGCAGGCTGTAGAAACGGCACACATACATTTTTAAAATCATGATAGAATTCTTCATAGAGTCCATTTCGGATAAGCTCAAGCAGGTATTTATACTCCATATGCAGCCAGATCGATTCGTTTTCAAGCCAGCCCGGCGAAAAAACCCGGGCACGACCGATACTCAAGGGCTCGCTTTCGAGCGACGCATTTACCTTATACATCTTCAGAGTTTTGTCAAACAAGTCACTCTGTCTGATTTTGGAGGCAAACTCACGGGCTGTATCATCCCCGGGGACGGACCTCAGATAATGCACCGGCCCTTCCAAAAAGAGGGGCAATGGCACCTGTCTGAACGCTGTCGGCCGTATACAGATCAGGCCATCCGCATTAGTTTTCACTCGCGTCTGCCCGCCGGTGCTTTCGATCTGTATTTCACTATATTCAGATATGTCATATCGGAAATAGGTGTAAATCGTTCCACTCTTGTCATCCCGCCCTTTATCGATCGCTTCATTCACTTTGTCCAATGCCGCCTTGAAAAATTTCTGTATTTTATCAAACTCCAGTGCAGCCTCTTTCCCGCTTAGCCCCAGGCGGGTTTTCGCACGGTAGTTTTCTTTTGCCGTCGACGCGGCATCCCAGAATTCCAATGGCGACATACGCTGGTTCAAGATGATGTGTAACGCCATCATGAATTCATGCAATTCCTCGAAGACAACCGCGTTGCTGTCCGGGGGACCATACTCATTAATAGTATCGAGCAGGAACAAAATATGTCGTCTGATTTCAAGCGTTTCACAAATGCTCGACCCGAACAAACCGGGCAATCCGTTGAGCGCATCATACCAACCGGGTTTGCCGGCCTCCATCTCAACACCCACACCCTCCGGGTCGAGCGATGCCAGTTTATTCACTAATATGCTGAGTATTTTGACAAAAAGTGTCGTGTAATAGATATCGCCTGTGCCCTTATCGATGCGAACCTGATTATGATTCTCTCCTCGCTGTTCAATCAGGTGTGCTTTTTCATCGTCGTAAATAACCGCCCCGAACTGCCGCGGGGTATTGTTCCAGAGAACGTATTTCTCGTCTCGGGGCTGCACCACGTGCGGATTATCGTAAAATGAAAATATCCGTTTGGAAAACAACAAATGCTTAAATCTATCCGGAAACACTGACAAATAGTTTTCCAGCAGATCCAGATTATATGTCCAGTGATCAATCCAATAGCTTTCGCCATAATCGATATCAGGTATCTCACGGCACTGATCGAGAACATCTGCAATGAAAATGTCCGAATCTACTTCCGGTTTGATTTCTTTTTCCTGGAGCAGGGCCAGAAGCTCCCCGGGGGTAAACTTATTACCAATCACCCTCTCTACATGGGGCAAATCATCGTCCTTGATGTACTTGCTTACTATGGCGTTCAGCTTTTCCATATTATCTGCGGCAAAATAGATTTCTTTCAGGACAAGAGGATTAAAGCCATCGAGCTGAATCAGATTGTAAAAATACTCCACATTTGCTGTGTCCAGATCAGGATTAAATATAAGGTCGGAACGGCGATTCTGATTGATGTCGCGGAAATTGCCATTCCCCTGAGAGTATGGCGTCGGCATCAGGCGGAAATCATTGTAGTCTCTTTCCATGTCGCCATGTTTGCGCGAATACAGATACAATGTCGCAGTGCTCTGACCGGCGCCGAGGGTGAGTGGCAGTCCCCCGCGCAGCGTATTATCGAGGAAATTCTGCCTGACATAATAATTCAACGACTGCTCCGCGCTGCAGATAAGATTGTTCTGGGTAATCGTATCGATAATCCCGGTGTTCACCTGCGCCCGTGATTCCACGTAGGCAGTGTTCGTAATTCGGGGAATCATGTTATTTAATCTCTTCTGAGAGGAAACATGACCGATGATTGAATAATAGGTGTATACCTCCCCGGGCGCAATCGCGGCCTTAAAAAGTCCCATAGCACACGGAAACTTAGTTTCGAATATCTGATCGGCAGTTAACCGGTCAGATGGCGTCGCCATGAAGTTTTCCGGGAAACTGAAATCATTACATGAACCAAACACTCTGCCCGGATCTACCACCGGCGCGACGAGTCGCATTTCGGAGCCATCTCGTTCGAATCCGACATAGAAATTCCCGCCGGATATTATCTTTACGTCAGGTCGATCAGCGGGCTCTACCTTTACCTTAAAGAAGGGGGCTTTGGTCTCGCAGTTGGTAACTTCGACGAAAGCCTCAATCGTGCGTCTCATATTCTTCAGGCAATAATTATCGACGCCATAGGGCACAATCACCGGCAGACCATCGAGCCCCTCCACTACGGCCCGGTCAGCACCTGTATTTTTTATCTGCAGTACGCGGATCATACCCGCGAAGCTGTCCCGGGGTATGGTATAATAGATAACCCTGAACTCGAGATTGAGCGAATGATTCACTTCTTCAAGGATCAACTGCGATGGCGCAATTATCATGCGTTGTTGCCGTTCCAGATGGCGATCCCGGTAATGGGCTTGGAACGGTTCGTAATAGTCGATTGCAAAATCGCCGGACAACTTGAAAAACGATCTGAATCCCTGACTGGTTACCAACTGGTAAGCCCAGTTGGCCGGAAGGAACTCCATGATTGGATGGTCCTTGTCCTGAATTCCCATACCACTTATACATTGTCCGCGATTCACATAAAACACCCACATCGGTATGCCATCGGCTCCCGCGATACCCGGGAAAAAACTCGAGAATGGTTTGGCGGAGTTATAGTCGGTGATGATAAACTCGCCATGGTCGTTCAAGTGATAGTGCGGTTTCGAAATATTCGTGTGTTGCAAAACTCTGTCCTTCTTCACGTTATTGCCGGCTTAAGGCGTGAATATAGGAGAATTTTCCGGACTCCACAAATACTTCTTAAACGGTATTGTTGAAAACACGGCGGATGCACAATGATCCAGCCATTCTTGTTAGGTTGAAGGAGCAAAAAGTAGCTTGTGGCGGGATCGCCGTCGCTTCCCTCCGGCCCGCCCGGTTCGTCTGGGTACGGATTCCACTCTGCCAGATAAGTGAGTCATATCCCCCAAAGGGACCTGCCTTACTGTCATAGCCGATAATTGATCACATCCAAAAGCTCAACTGCGATTTCTTCGATTGCCCGGCGGGTGACATCGGCTGTTGTCCAACCGTTCTCCTCAAAAAATTGACGGCTAAACCGATACTCCTCGGCGACTTTTCGGATATCATAATAGCTGCTAAGATATGAATTATGCCCCGCCCGGGTCAAAAGCGTACTGCGGCTCTCGCGAATAGTCGCCAGCGTATCCGGCTGCATCAAGAGGCCAACAATACGGTCCTTTGATACCGACTCCAGCCTTTTAACGACCTGCTGGGCCATAAACTCATCGTTGACAATCGGAATATTGGCTACCCTGAGACCATGATTGCAGGCCAGGTACATACTGATCGGTGTTTTGCACGTCCGCGAGATTCCCAGCAGGACCAGATCAGCTTCATTGATGCGATTGCCGAGACCATCATCATGGCTTACGGCATAGCCGATGGCATCGGTCTTTTCATAATAGCGGTCGTTGACCATCTGCAAGCGGCCCGGGACATAGTCGGGATGCACCCCCAAAAACCGGGTCGTGACATCGATCATCGGACGCAGCACATTCAAATGCATAATCTTCCGTCGCACCAGGGCTTTGGTTAAATAATCGGCCAATTCCTCAGATACAATCGAAAACAGCACCAGGTAATCATCGAATATCTCATCGAGGGTTTTATCAATCGTCTCTTTCGTGCGCACCTGCTGATACACCCTGGCGAGATCAAAATTAATATCCTCACCATAGAAATGGCTGAAGACAGCATCCATCAGCCGCTGTGCGGTCTGCCCGGTGCCATCGGAGATAATAATCACATGTTTGGTTTCAGGCATCTATACTCCCTGTTGCTGCCTTTCTGATCATGACGAATACTGCGTCATTCCGATTATTCTCCGGCCTCTATAAACCGCGCATAATGCTCATAGCGATCCATAATGTCGCGCACGTAATCATAGGGCTCATCGCCCCGGCAATAGCCATACTTCACGACTTCGTCATTAAAATAATCCGGATCAGCTTTGAGAAGAATATATTCCTCGACATTATCCTCCCAGACATCCGGATCGGCGCCATATTTTTCCGCCAGTCGGCGCGCGTCGGCAATATGATTCTCCCCCGCATTATACGATGCCAGCACAAACATCTGCCGTGGCAGGGTATCGTCGATGTCAGCATAAATATGCTGCAGGTATTGGATATATGCAGTTCCCGCCTGAAGGCTCTTTTCGGGATCATCGAGATCGGTCACACCGAATTTGGCGGCGGTCGATGGCATCATCTGCATCAACCCCCTGGCGCTGGCCCATGATTGCGCCAAGGGATCAAATTGCGATTCCTGGTAGATCATCGCTGCCAGAAAGCGCCAGTCCCACCTGATTGAGTCGGCATATTGTTTGATCAATTCATCATAAGGCGAGATGCGGTTACCGGTCCGCGAGAAGAATTCACTTCTAACCCGGCTTCGAAATGCCTTGCGATTTTCAAAGTATTTATTATAAATTACATAATAATCAGCGCCATCTTTCATCTCGTCGATCCAGGCGTTGACTGTATTGAGTAGCAGCGGCGAGGATTTCCGTACCGCCCAGGCAATATTCTGCGGAAAACTTAGCTTCGTCTGAATATCAATATTGGTGTAATACGTACGATTAATTGATGCAATATGGTAATCAGAAACCGTATACTCGTACTCGCCCTCGGCCACCGAACGGATCAACTCCTCGGTCTCATGCTCACCGGAGACCGCGACGATCTCGATATCCGCCCCGATTTCTTCCTCGATATTCTGGAGCCGGTCATAGTATGATGAATTACGGCGCACATGAACAGTCTTCCCCGCCAGCTCCAGCGGACTGCGAATGAGTTGATCATCGATATCGTGCAGCTTCATGTCCCGCCAATATTCTGGTTTGCGCTGCACCAGGACCTGATAGGTCGTGCTATGGGCCTGTGTAAATGCGAGCCGCTCTTTGCGCTCCTGGGTGATAGTGAGGCCGTGGGCAATAATGTCGCCATCGCCGCGATGCAGCATCGCCTCCATACTGTCGAGATTGCGGGCGATGACAATTTCAAGTTCAAGTTCAAGATGATCCGCCAGACGGCTCAGCAGCTCGTATTCATATCCCATCGGTTGACCGCGATAGATAAAATAGCTGGTTGAGCTGTAGGTGGTAATGGCCCGCAGGGTGCCATCATCGGCGATTTGCGGCCAGTCGCGATCGATCGTATCGATACGGCCGCGCCCGGCGCTCCCCTCGCCGCCGGAGCATGAAAGCAAAGTGAGTGATAGCAATACAACAATCACTGCACCGACCCGTGTTGGTCTCATCAGTATTTTTTTCATAGGCATAGTCATTTGTGGCCGGCCGACGTTTCCCTCTGCCGACAAATTTGTGGCCGGCGGACGTCCTCGTCCGCCGGCAATACCGAATTCACGCAGGCGTGCGCACGTGGATATACGCCAACCACGCGATGGATATTTATATGCTTAAAAGGTAGCCGTTTGAACTACGGCTGTCAAGACATTGCACCGGCACTCACTCCGGGCGCCTGCACCCTGCCGTGGGGAAATATTCTATGCAATGCAATGACAGAACCATTCAGCATCCCCACCAATTTAACTCACTCTTGATGTCATAGCTTACGTATGTACCTGTGTGATGCGTACACACGGCACTATAATAATAATCGCGATCATTTCATCTGAGATATAGTCTCATTAATCTTGCGCCATCAACCGCAGGACGGTTGGAAAGGAGTCCATTATGGCCGACAGTGTCTACAAAGTCATCGAACTGATTGGAACCAGCACCGAATCATGGGAAAAGGCGGCCGAGGCGGCTGTCAGGCGAGCGAGCGAGAGCCTTCGCGAACTGCGCATCGCCGAGATCGTCGAACTCGATATGCAGATCAAAGACGGCAAGGCCGAGGCATATCGCGCCAAAGTTAAAATATCGTTCAAATACGAAGGTGGCAGTTAAGGGCGGCTGCTTAATATTTCGGCAAGTATCTATGGTTTCAATCCACGCCCCCGCACGACCGGTGGCCCGACAATGCGCAGCATTGTCGGGTTCCTGCTCACGTAATTTGTCCGTCTGAGAAAGCACACTTATAAGATACCTAATTCAAGTCAATCTCGTCAATCACGATAGGGCCGTTTTGTCGAGCCACCGGGCAAATATCCCTCAATCACGCTCGACTGTTTTTGTGGTTGGCGCACGTCCCCGTGCGCCAACATCCATTTGCTGGCGGACGAGGACGTCCGCCAGCCACAAATACAATAGTTATCATTGATTACTAATGATTCTCCGGACCATACCGGCTGCTCATTTGTGTTTAATATATTCGAACTAATAAAAATCGCGATCATTTCATCTGAGATAGAGTCTCATTAATCATGCGCCCAATTATTGTAAGATATTTGTTAGAAATATATGGGCGCGGAGAGGATCGTGTCAATAACTTATTGCAATTAGAAGGGATAATGAGTTAGAATATTATATGGCGGAGAGGCTGGGATTCTCCGACGGCAATTCCCGCATGCCTTTGCCGCACATATAATTCCACGATATCGCCAATTGGCTCTTTTGATTAGGGATTTACATTAGTTATGTGGTGTGACCCTGAAATATGGCATTATTGACATTGTCTGGTCACAGGATGGTCACAAAAGAAAAGGCCGGTTTTTGACCGGCCTTTCCTGCAATTTGCCAGGTTGTTGTGTCACCTCTTTGCAGAGTTGGATTCAGGGGTTTTGGGATTGACCACAAC
>CAZGLR010000016.1:0-39385 GCA_964526635.1 uncultured Ignavibacteriales bacterium
ACGTGTCTGGTCCGAGCGACTGGCCGGCCAGATTTTCCCCAAGTGAACCCTGTGCGGAGGGATCGAGGAATCCGGAGGCGAAGACGACAGCGGCACCGCCGGCGAGACCGGAGAGATTGGCTTCGAAGCTGGCCACGATGGTTTCGTTCACTCCGGCGGGGGTAACATCAAGGATGTAATCAGCAGGCGGCAGCGGGAGATAGCCGGTGAAGTCGCCATAGCGTGCACCCGGTACAATCACACCGACATCGCGGGCGACGACATCCACGCTCGGGGCATCAGTGGCGCCGTGGAGTACGGCGACATCAACGTCAAAGGGCGTCATCGCTTCGGTTTGGGCCATGTCGCGGGTGAAGAGAGTGAAGGCAATGCTGCGGCCATCGGGATTGGGAGCGAAGTCTGATCCGAGGACGCCATTGGCGACGACGACGTAGTTTTCGTCGGCATTGAGATTCACGGTAAAGGTCGCGAGAGCTTCGGAAGCGTCATTGCTGTTGGGACCGGCGACACCCACGACCAGATCGACACCGGCGGGGACTTCGACGAATGGCGTTGCGGTGCGGAACTCGAAGTCATCAAGGAAGAGATCGTCGCCGACATACACGTCAACGAATTTGGCGGCCGGGTCGGCGGCATTGTGGATGATCTGAAGACTGGCCATGGGCAATTCTGTACCGAGCGGAATAACGTCGCCATTGGCCCGGGCGGCAAACAATCCGAATGATGCGCCCTGTTTGTTGGCGGAGTTTAAAAAGCCGGAGGCAAAGACGACCAGGGCTTCACCACGGAACGCCGTCAGATCGACCGGATAAGTGGCCAGTACATTATCGGTGCCGGCCGGCAGTATGTCGATGTCAATATGCTGTGGCAGGAACAGGTTGTATCGCGAAAACTGGCTGTACATTAAGCCCTCGACCAGCGTTCGCTGAATAATCGTCTTTGTCTTGACATCGATGGCCGGGGCATCGGTGACACCGTGGTAGATAAGCACATCAGTCAGCCAGGGAAAGATTGCTTTCTGGCGGGCATTCCCTTTGGCATAGATATCGAAGGCAATTGATTTGCCATCGGGATTGGGATCGAAGCTGTCGGGTGCCAATACCCCGGTGGCGATGGCTATATAGGATTTCCCGGCGGCCAGGGTAAAGGGAAATGAGGCCAGGGCATCATCAACCGAGCTGCTGCTGCCCGGCGCAACGCTGATGACCAGTTCAACGCCGGCCGGCAATTCCAGAAAGCCGGTGGCTGAGCGGAAGGCGAAGTCATCGAGAGCGAGATCATCGCCAACATAAATATCGACTGTTTCAGCGGCCGGATCAGCGGCATTGTGAATTACCTGCAGATACGCTGAGTTGGCCATAATGAGACCGGTGGAGAGTATCATGAACAGGGCGAAAAAAGCGCTACGAAAGATATTCATTTGATCCTCCTGAAAGTGTCACAAATATTAGACATTGCAGTAAATAGTCTCATCTTCAGAAGGTGCGTACGGATTTTTCTTTGCGAGCAATCCTGGCCAGGGGCGCATGGCATTACGGGGCCACGCATTTTAACAATATGTCAAAAAGAGACTTACGCGCTACAATGCCTTATTGTTTTTGTCAGCAATTACCATGAACATCTATACTACGACGTATGGGGAGGGCATTGTTTGTAAAAATTTTGTCTAATTATTATTTTTTATCATCGTTGCTTTTCGTACTCGATCCAGAGCTGGCCATACTCCTCATTGTCCGGGTATTCCGTGTACGCCATTTTGATAAACTTGAGGGCGTCGGCGTAATTACCCCGGGCGGCGCAGATCTGGGCGGTGGTGGCGTAGACATCTCCGCCGAGGGGTCCGGTCGGGTTGTATTCGGTGGCTCGTCGGGCGTACATTTCGGCTTCGGCCAGGTTGATTTTTCGTTCCAGGCACCATTTGGCGAAACTGAAAAAGCGATCGCCATGGTCTTGCCAGCCGTCAGGAAGGGCTTGTTTATAGACTTCGACCGCCCGGGTGGTATCGGCCTCGACATAAAGGATTTTATCAGCCCCGAAAGCCAGGTGATAAGATTTAATAGCCCGTGTTTGGCCGTTTGCAGTCAGCGCTATCCCGGCGTCCAGATACGGCGGCAGGACATCGGTTCGGTCCTTTTTTATTGCCAGTTTAACCAGGAGGCGGATCGCGTCGATTTTGTTCTTTTCTCGTAACTTGTTACTAATCAGTATCGTATCAAGCGAGACCAGGGCGTCGGATATCGGTTTCAGATCATTCCAGACAGCATTGACAATCTCTTTATATATGAGATAATCGAAATCGCTTCGGCCGTCGGTGGCCTTTTCGGCCATTTGGTAGAAAAATATGGCGTCATCATAGTGGCGAATATCGCTGTAGTATTTGGCCAGAAACTGTGCGCCGGGAAGACTGGGGTTGGCCCGGCAGGCAGCGTCGCGTTCGGCGATAGTCTGCATATCCTGCATGCCGAATTCGAGAGCTTTGACAAATCGCTGCGGATCGGAAAAACCAGCCCAGCGGTAGATCGTTTCGGCGTCGGTATTGGCCAGGACAAAGACCGGGAAGACATTGGTGACGCCATAGGTTTCGCGCAGGTCTTTGCCTTCTCCCTCGTTGATATCGAGAATCATTGGGATAACTGATTCGAGGGCTTTTTTGACGGTTGTATCAGATTCGGCGGCCTCCTCAGCCATTGCGCAGTATTCGCAACCGCTGCGGCTAAAGACCAGCAGCAGTGGTTTCCCGGTGACCTTGGCCTGTTCTTTAGCCTCAGCGAGGGTTGCCGGCATTTCGATGGCGTGCAGAAAATCGCCCGAAATTAGTATTGCCAGTATGCTAACAATAAGCGGTAGTGTGATTTGTCGTATATTCATAGTTCCAGTATAGTCCTTTTTTCATCAATTGACAAGAGGTCGAATAATATACTACGGTACGAATTTCTGCTTCTACCAGACATCTTCTTATACTGGCCGGGAGCGGGTAATAGTTCCGGTCCGGTTTTTGTTGAATACATACCGTGTATAAGACAATATGAAGTGGTGAATTGAAGAAACCAATCTTTATAAAACCGGAGGAGATAGTATGTCAAAGTCATTGATGACCAAACACGCCAAAGGAATGGTGTTGTTATTGCTCATCGTTTTGCTGGCCGGATGCGGGACTCAGATACCGTCCGGGCACCGTGGAGTGAAGTACAAGAAGTTCGGTGGTGGTACCGAAATGGGTAAAATCTATCAGGAGGGGTTCAACTGGCATTTCCCCTGGAACAGTATCTATGTCTACCAGACGCAGATGCAGGAACGGAAAGAAGCTATTCAAATTCTTTCGGCCGACGGCGCCACGATCGGTATGGAAATGTCGGTATGGTTCAAGCCGCTTGACAAGAGAATTGATTCTCTTCAAGTTTCGATCGGTCCCAATTATTTCAATGCCGTAATTGCGCCGGCGCTGCGTGGTGTTTCGCGTACGATTGTCGGTCAATACAAACCGGAAGAGATATATTCGAGTAAGCGTGAGGAGATTGCATCCGCGATTCTCGAACAGATGCGGGAACAGATGCACCCGAAGTTTATTCTGATCGAGAATATAATTGTGCGCGATGTCGTTTTGCCACCAAAAATCACCGAGGCGATCAACGCCAAGCTGGCCGCCGACCAGGAACAGCAGAAGATGGAATACACTCTGCTGAAGGAAAAACAGGAGGCCGAGCGAAAGCGTATTGAGGCCCAGGGTATCGCCGATTTCCAGAAGATCGTGTCGAGCGGTATTACCGAGACATTGCTGAAATGGAAAGGCATCGAGGCCACCGAAAATCTGGCCAATTCGCCCAATTCCAAGGTGGTGATTATCGGAGCCGGCGAGAGTGGTCTCCCGATTATCCTCGGAAGCGACAGATAAGGTTTGGCACAAAAAATGGGGCGGTCTCCGGGACCGCCCCGTTTGATTCAAATGACAATTTCAGACGTGTTTATTTCCCGCCCAGTTTCACTGACCCGACTCGAAAGGTCGGTACTCCGATAAAGTTGCCGTGCACTTCCCAGGTCAGATCATCACCGACAGCATCAATACCCTTAAACAAATCGAAGATATTTCCAGAGACCGTTATGTTGGATACCGGTACGGTTAGTTCGCCATGTTCGATCATAATCCCCTTGGATGGTATCGAAAAATGACCCGTGACCGGATCGACCGAGGCGTGGAGACCGCTAACCTCGGTGATGAAGATGCCGTGATCTACCCGTGCCATGATCTGATCACGGCTGAGTTGTCCCGGTTTCATATAGAAATTATTCGGGGCGATCATTGGACGGGTGCTGTATGATGCCCGCGAGGCGTTGCCGGTCGGGGTGGTCTTGCCACGATGGGCGGTGTAGCTGTCGTAGAGAAGATCTTTCAGGACACCGCCGGAGATTATCTCACGGGTCGTAGTGGGAACCCCCTCGGCATCGACGGCAGCCGAGGCCAGCCCACCCTTAAGCCGGCCATCGTCGATAATCGTCACCAGCTCCGACGCGACCGGTTCGTTGAGTTTCCCGGTAAACAACGATTTCTTCTTCTGCACCAGATCGGCCGAGACCATGGCGGCGATCAGTTCGAGAAAACTATAGCCGGTTTCCGGTGGCAGCACCGCCGGAACTTCGCTGGTTTTGCCATCGGTGGCGCCCAGCATGCGGAGCGCGGCCCGAGCGGCCTTTTCGGCAGCCTTACCTGGTGAAAAACGATGAAAATGAGTAGCGACATCGATACCATTACCGGTTTGCGCGGTCGATGGATCCGGGTGACCATCGGCTCCCTGTTCCATAGCGACTGCCATCACAAAGCCGAAGACTTCTGACTGACGGGCTGTTCCGGACACACCCTTCGATGAAACAATGGCGTATTCATCGGCGGCATCGCCGTAAACCAGCCAGCCGATTTGAACAATTCTCGGATCGATCGCCCGGGTCTCTTGGTCGATAGCCAGAGCGGTTTCGATACGCTTTTCCATGGGCAAGTCGCGAAGGGACAGGTCATATTGTTCGAGTGAGCGATCATCCATAGCGCCATCGACCGGTTCGGGGAAGATATTGTGTTCGTCGGCCGAATGATGCCGGGTATTGGTAATCAGGCGTTTTATGATATCTTCGCTGTCGGAAAGATCGATATTGTTGGATGAGGCGAATCCCATCCTGCCGTCGATCAACACCCGCAGGCCATAGCCCTTGCGGTCTTTGACCGTCACTTTTTCAGCAACACTGTTGGAGACGTCAATGTCTACCGAATGAGAATCGAGCACATAGGCTTCGGCTTCTTCGGCGCCGTGATGACGGCATCTTTCAACAAGTTTTTCCGCGATTTGTATTTTATTCATGTCCACTCCCTAAGCCGCCTCACCCGTGCCGCCGACTGTCAGCGATTTCACCCGGACCGTTGGCATGCCCACGCCGACCGGCACCTGCTGACCCTTGCCGCAACGCCCGGGATTTTTTGTGACTTCCATATCGGAACCGACCATGTCGATATTCATCAGGGTATCGATACCCCGCCCAATAATCGAGGCGCCCTTGACCGGATATGTGATGCGACCGTCTTCGATCATATAGCCGAGCTTGATGGATGTAATAAATTCTCCCGTGATCGGGTTGACCTGGCCGCCACCGCCGGTATCGACGGCATACAGCCCGCGTTTGGTATCTTTGATGATCGCCTCGGGATCGCTTTCCCCGCCGAGTATATAGGTATTGCGCATGCGTGGAATCGGTGGATACTTGTAGGTTTCGCGTCGTGCTGATCCCGTTGGCTCGGTATCGAACTTCCGCGCAGTAACCGAGGAATGCAAATAGCTGGTCAGGATACCGTCTTTGATCATCGTGGTCTTTTGCACCGGAGTGCCCTCGTCGTCATACTCAAATGACCCGGGATATCCCGGCAGGGTGCCGTCGTCAACGAGAGTTACGAGAGGAGACGCTACCTGCTTGCCCATCTTGCCGGCAAAAACCGAACCGCGTTCGACGATATCAGCTTCCATACCATGGCCGCAGGATTCATGAAAAAGGATACCGTTATCGCCGGGCGCAAACACGACCGGCATTTCGCCTCGGGGGCAGTCTTTGGCTGCCAGTGATGCATTGGCGATATGAGCAGCCTTTTCGGCGATTTTTTCAGGAGTATATTGTCCGTCGAGTACTTCCAGTCCGCCGTAAAATGATCGTCCGAAATGGCTCGATTCCCGTTCTCCGCCCTTCTCCACAACCAGAAAGACGATAAACTCGGTAAGTCCCAGGGTATGTTCGATTATGGAATCGGTGAGACTGCTGGCCAGGATAATATGGCGCTTGCTGTCCCGATACCGCACAGTGGCCTGGGCGACATTTTCCATCGACCAGGCAGTCTCTTCGGCTCGTCGTACCAGGTTCACTTTTTTCTCGGTCGATGCCTGCTCCGGGGCGATGTCGAAGGGATTGGGCCAGGTTCGCTGTCGGGGAGTAAGCACAACCGCGGCGGCTCCCGAACCTGATCTCCCGGCGGCATCGCGTACTTGTGTAGCCAGTGCGATAATATCTTCCTCGCGATATGAGCCGGTGAACGCATAAAACGTCCGGCTGTCTTTGACGACCCGAATCCCGACGCCATTTTCAGAAGAAAGATCGGTTTTGATCTGTTTGTCATCGGCGGCGACCGAGTTATACAGGGCGTCTTCGACAAAGACGTCGGCATAATCGGCCCCGTCGGCCAATGCTGTGTGGATTGCCTTGTTCAATATGGAATGATCAATCACGCGGCCATCCTTATCCGGCTGAAAGTTTCAGTTGTTGTGAGTTAGTACGATAACTTCGCCGTACCGGTTATACATTTTTCAAATTCCCGATCCGATAATCTCCATTTCGTCAAGAATCGCGCTGGCGTTATACACCTTGTCCAGAATGAACAGGATGTACCTCGCATCGGTAACGATGGCCCGTGCCGTTGGAGCATAATAGACCAGATCCTTGGCGACACCATCGAAATTGCTGTCGAAATCGATTCCGATAAACTCGCCGCGACCATTGACCACCGGGCTGCCGGAGTTGCCGTTGGTACCGTCATTGGTGGTCAGGAAATTTACCGGGACATCGTCGATATTGGCGTCGATGTATCCTGCGAAGTCGCGGTTGTGGTAAACCTGCTTGAGTTCATCGGGTACGATAAACGGATCGACGCCGGTGTGTTTGGCGATGACTCCGGACAGGGAGGTGATGTACTCGTACCAGACGCCGTCTTCAGGTGAATATCCTTTTATTGTGCCGAAATTGAGTCGCATGGTGCTGTTGGCATCGGGGTGATATTGCTTATCCTGATAAGCCCGCATTGCCTGAATGAACGCCGGTTTAGCCTCCGCCAGGGCGCCGGCTATTTCTTCTTCGCGCTTCTGTAGCCTGTCAAGGTATGGCCGCAGTGAAACCGCCAGTTGCACCATGGGATCGGCAAGAGCTTCGTACTCCTCAAGGGAAAGCTCATACCAGGCGGTAAACACGCCGGAATCGCCAACCCGCGTCGAGGCATACAACTCATCGACAAAGCCGACTATCCGCGGGTCTTTTGTCTCGGCGCTGACCCCGGCAAACAGGACATGAACCGGTTCGATGCGCTGATCTTCAGGAAGCGTGATGGCCTTTTCAAGATGGTAGATCAGCATGGCCTTGTCGGCCGCTTCAATATAACTGCGCCGGCCAAGAAAGATATCGCGCAAAAAAGTCGCGCTGTCGCGGTCCTGATAGCCATATTCCCGTTCCAGGTCGGGTTTTTCACGCTCAATCAGCCATTTATGTAACCGTGTGGTATTGCTCAGCATCCGGGAACGGTAGGGGATGTATTTCAGCACAATATCCTGATCGTAGTATTTGTATTCTTCGGCAGTGAGACTGTCGATAACCGCCGTGGGATTATCCGAATCGATGCCATCGATTGGATGCTCTTTCAGATACGCAATAAGCGAATCGATCTTTCGCTGCTGTAATTCCAGCAGATGGCCGCGCTCGAAATTGCGCAGAATACCTGTGTACTTCTTGCTGTAATTACTGAGGCCGGAATGGCTTGATCTCAATTTGATGGCCGCTTCCGGGTCAGAGGCCATGATGGCCTCGTACATTGCCATCTGTTCCGACATCCGCTCAATCGAATTGCGATATGCCGTTAACGTGTATTCCAGTTCGACCGGTGTTACGAAACGGTTGGTGGATCCCGGAAAGCCCAGCAGGATCGCAAGGTCACCCTCGACGACACCATTGGCAGAAATTTTCAAGTAATGATCTGGGTGGTAGGGAATATTGTCCTTGCTGTATTGGGCCGAGCCACCATCGGGAGCGACATAGGCGCGGAGGATAGTGAAGTCACACACATGGCGCGGCCACATCCAGTTGTCGATTTCATCGCCGTAATTGCCGATACCCTCGGGCGGAGCGAAGACCAGACGGATATCTTTGATTTTGAAGTATGTATACAGCTCGTAACGATCACCTCGCCCGAATGTCCGTACTTCGCAGGCGACATCGCGATCTTTTTCGGCCTCGGCGATCATCTCCTTTTTAAGGCGATCGATAATGTCATGGCGTTCCTGAGGATCATCGATGCCCTCGATAGCGTCGTTGATCACATCAGTGACCTCTCTGGTCTCCAGCAGCACGCGCGCGACCGATCCGAGCGCGGGGTATTCTTCCTCCTGTGTCCGGGCATGGAAGCCATCGCGGATATAATTATTCTCAACGGTACTGGCCTGTCGAATAATGCCAAGGGCGACATGATGATTGGTCATGATAAGGCCGGTGGGTGAGACGAATGACGATGATGAACCATTGAGTTTTACAACCGCGCGGGCGATGCCGCCATCGTCAGAATAGATTTCATCGGCCGTAAGTTCGAGACCTCGCTCCCGAAGTGGTTCGAGATCGAGTTGATGAATATCCTGTACCGGCCACATGCCCTCGTCGGCGAGAATCATACCGGCCAGCAGAAATAGTATTGTCAGGGAGACAAACGGATATCTTGTGATGCGCATAGTCCTATCCTCCGTTAAGAGTCCAAGATACACATCACGGAGAAGAAAAACAATTATTCGATTTCAGATTTTGTCAGTTCGAGCCGTTTGCGGCGGAATTCACGGATTTCGGCTATATCGAGAACAATCGAGAGTATCCGGATACTATCTTCCTCAACCGGGTCGATCCGTGTCAAAACACCCCAGGGCGCCGCGACCAGGCTGCGGCCCTGCAGCCGTCCACCCCACAGGCCGCCGATAGCGCAGCATTTGACGACAAACGCTCCGGATGTTTTGGCACCGGAAACAAAGATTTCGTTGTCGCGGCGGAATTTCTCTTTGGGCGATTCCCCGGGACGATGGGGGGATGTAATCGGCACAAAGACAATATCTGGATTTGATGATGACAGCCGCTCGAAATTCTGTGGGAAGAGGACATCGGCGCAGATCAGCACGGAAATAGTTATTCCACCGATGGCGAAACGGCAGACATCATCGCCGGGAGAGATGCCGTGATTTAGTTCATTGAGAGTTGGATTCAGTTTGCGAAATGTCCCGATTTTGCGACCATGATCAAATATAGTACAGGTATTGTAGAAGGCGGATTCGTCGGCCTCAATAGCAGTGCCGGCAATCAGACAGCAGTCGAAGCGATCGGAGAGAGTTCTACAATAGGCGAGATGTTCGCGTCCGACGGTGGCATTCAGGGTCGGTTCGCGATCAGTCGGATCGACATTGAAGTACTCCGGCAGGATGACAAAATCCGGCTTTTGCTTGAAAACCAGCAGATTTTCATCCATCGTCAACTGCCGACCGACATCGCACTGGACTATGACTATCTTTCGCAGCATTTGATTCTAATACGCACACGGGGGCCATCGGTTCAACAAGAAATGATAAATTGTTTGTTGCGTATTGCCGACAAAATAAATATAGATAAATAGACACTATTCACCAGAAATGCGGGCGGTTATGACGGCGCAACGATTACATAAAGATCCGGGCGGCAGGGCACATCTGGCTGATCTGGAGCAGAATCTGCGCAAAAGGGGACAACGATATATTATCGGTGTCGATGAATCCGGCCGGGGGCCGCTGGCCGGTCCGGTCGTCGCGGCTGCGGTGATTTTACCGGAACAATACGATCTCCCCGAGCTGGCTGATTCTAAAAAACTGACCGCCGCACGGCGCGAAGTCCTGTTTGAGCAGATCGTTACTTCGGATGCGATGTATGCTGTCGGTATTGCCGATAACGACATGATCGATTCGCTGAATATCCTGCGGGCGTCATTGCGTGCGATGGCGCGCGCGGTGGCCAAACTGCGCAAGATGGTTGAACCGGATGTCGTGCTGGTTGATGGCAATATGACGATCCCGAGTGTGAATATCCCGCAAATAGCTATCGTGGGTGGTGATGATTTGTGTCCATCGATTTCAGCGGCATCGATTCTGGCCAAAGTCACACGGGACCGTATTATGGACCACTATGCGAAATTATATCCTCAGTATGCGTTTCAGTGCCATCGCGGCTATTGTACCGCCCTGCATTTGAAAGAATTGAAAGCCAACGGCCCGACCGCCATTCACCGGAAATCGTTTCGGCCGGTTCAGGAGATGATCGAACAGGTCGAATTAGAACTGGCTCCATGAAACCCAATCGCCGCGCCCGGGGCAGCCGGGGCGAGGCTATGGCTGCGCGGTTCCTGGAGAACCGTGGCTTTGAGATCCTGCACCGTAATCTGAATCTCTCCCACCAGGAAATCGATCTGGTCTGTCTTGACAACGACTGCCTGGTCTTTGTCGAGGTCAAATTCGCCCAGACCGATTCGTTCGGCCATCCGGCTACCTGGGTGGATGCTCGGAAACAGGAGCATTTGCGCACAGCCGCCCAGCGGTTTCTGCAGGAGTATGATTTTTCCGGATATGATATCCGTTTCGATGTCGTGGCGATTCTCGGCGATGAGATCGAGTATTATCCGGGCGCCTTCTAAGAACTTCCGAGTTCGCTGTTTCCGTTATCCTGATCAACAATTGCTGAAACAAAATCAACTGTCGACTGTTTTGAGAAGAAAAGGAAATAGAATATGGCGATGAGCCGGGAACAGGAATTCGAAGATGTATATCGTCGGTCTTGCGATCGGGCCCCAAACGTATATATTGCCGAACACTGTTTTCCCAACATCTCTATTGAGATAGAAAGGAACTGATTACCATGGCGATTGAGAAGAATATTCAGGATGCCCTCAACAAGCAGATTAATCGCGAATTTTTCTCGTCTCACCTGTATCTGTCGATGGCGGCGTATTTTGAAACTCTGAACATGAGCGGCTTTGCCAACTGGCTGAAAATTCAGTCGGAGGAAGAGCGTGGTCATGCCATGAAGTTTTTCGAGCACATCGTCACTCGCGGCGGCCAGGTGGAATTGTATGAAATAGATAAGCCGGAAGCCAAATGGGCATCTCCGCTGGCGGTTTTCAAGGCGGTTCTTGATCATGAGAAGATCATCACCCGTCATGTCAACGACCTGGTTGATTTGAGTCTTCAGGCCAAGGATCACGCCACCCATAATTTCCTGCAATTCTTTGTCGATGAGCAGGTTGAGGAGGAAGCCAGCGCCGAAGACGTCCTCTATAAACTGGAACTGGTCAAAGAATCGACCGGGGGAATGTACATGCTGGATCGTGAACTGGGCAAGCGCACAGCCGGTGCGTAAAAATTCACAATGAGCAGAAGAAAGGGCGGATAGGTCATTCGCCCTTTTTTTTATGTGCAATCGAGATAATCCGGTATATAATGAGACACCAGTGAGCCTTCAAGCGGCGAGTGTATGAGATTATCGGAAATAAATTTTGTCAAAATCGCCATCTACGTGATAATCATCGCGGCGGCGTTTTTGGGGTATCGCCATATGGTTTCACAGAAAGAGATAAGTGAGGAAGCCAGGTCACGCTTCGTCGATGTCTATGCACAAAACGCTTTTTGGGCGACGGCCTACCGGAATCACCCTGAGTTATATCAGCAGAGACGCGATTCCATATTTGAGGCCAACCGTATGACAATTGATTCCGTGGGTGCTTTCCAGGATCGAATGAAAGAACATGAGGAAACCTGGGCCGGTATCTGGGATCGGATATCCTCGCGTATCGATTCGCTGGTCAACTACTATTCAACTAATCCCATACCGCTGCCGGATTCACTCGCGTCCGACACTGCGGTAAGTGATACTCTCGACATCGCGCCGTCTAATCAAGCCGAATAGGCTCCACCCCGCTTGCTTCGCGCCAGCCTCTTATGTATATTGCCCGCATCGCCCGAAAGGGTGTGAGGTTGAATATACATGAGAGAGATAAAGTGGTGGAGTGAAATATGAGAAAGCTGATGTCGGGTAACGAGGCCGTCGCCCGCGGGGCGTATGAAGCCGGGGTGAGGCTGGCCGCAGCCTATCCGGGGACGCCCTCGACCGAAATTCTTGAGACGATTGCCGCCGAGTACCCATCGATATATGCCGAATGGTCGCCCAATGAAAAGGTGGCTTTTGAAGTCGGGATCGGGGCCTCGCTGGGCGGGGGACGGACCCTGGTCGCAATGAAGCATGTCGGCGTCAATGTCGCCGCCGATCCCCTGATGACATTTGCATATACCGGCGTCAATGCCGGTTTTGTTTTTATCAGCGCCGATGATCCTGAGATGCATTCATCGCAGAACGAGCAGGATAACCGCCTGCTGGCCCGTTTTGCCCAGATTCCATTTCTGGAGCCGACGGACTCCCAGGAAGCCAAAGACATGGTCAAGCAGGGGTTGGAGATATCGGAGAAATACGATATCCCGGTCATGATCCGACTGACGACGCGAATCTCGCATTCCAAGGGGATGGTGGAGCTCGAGGATCCGATTGAAGTGCCCCCGAGAAAATTCGATCGCGATGTGAAGAAATACGTAATGGTTCCGGGGCATGCCCGTGGACGACACCATTCACTGATTGAACGCCAGAATCTGCTGGCGGAATTTTCGGAAGCCACGCCGATGAATGCTGTCGAAAGCACCGGCACCAAAGTCGGAATTATAACCGGTGGCATTGCCTACCAGTATGTTAAAGAAGCTGCCCCGGATCTCGATGTTCTCAAAATCGGCATGGGTTTCCCGATGCCGTTTGAAAAGATTCGGAAGTTCGTCAATGATCACGAAACTACCCTGATCATTGAAGAGCTGGAGCCCTATTACGAAGACGCCATCAAGGCCGTCGGCATAGTCACTGTTCAGGGCAAGAAATACACTGGCCGCGAGGGCGAGTTGTCACCCTATCGCGTGGCGATGGCTCTGTATCAGGCCGGCGTTATCGATACCAAACCGGTGGCGGGGTATGACCCCCAGAATCTGTTCCCGCGGCCGCCGGTGCTATGTCCCGGTTGTCCGCATCGCGGCATGTTTACCATTTTGAAAAAGTTGAAATTGACGGTTACCGGGGATATCGGCTGTTATACACTCGGGACGTTGCAGCCGCTGGGATCGCTGCATACCTGTATCTGTATGGGCGCCTCGATCGGTACTGCCATCGGTATGGAGAAGGTTTCCGATGGTGAAGAAGGCATTGTCGCTGTCATCGGTGATTCGACCTTTTTGCATTCGGGTATCACCGGCATTCTCGATGCCGTCTATAATAAATCCAACGTGACCACTATCATCGCCGACAACCGCATTACGGCCATGACCGGCGGCCAGCAGCATCCCGGCACCGGTTTTACCCTGATGGGTGAAAAGACCAGAGCTGTCGATTATGTCGAGTTGTGCAAAGCTCTGGGTGTGGAATCGGTGCGGGAAGTCGATCCACTCGATTTCGAGGCCACTAAAAAGGTGGTTGAGGAAGAAGTCAAACGTCCCGGACCATCGGTGATCGTTACGAAGCGGCCATGTGTGCTCATGCCGAATCGTATTATGGATCAACCGTATTACGTCGACCTTGAATTGTGCAACGGCTGCAGCGCCTGCTTCCGTATCGGCTGTCCGGCCATTTCGCCCTCGAAAGAACTGACCGAAAAGGGCCGGCCCAAAGCCGAAATCGATGCCGCGTTGTGCACCGGGTGTACGCTCTGTGCGCAGGTCTGTAAACCGGAAGCGATCGTGCTGACCCAACCGGCCGAAGCGGCCAATTAAGGATGGTGACCATGGCAACTGTTGATACCAAAAATATACTGATCGTGGGTGTTGGTGGCCAGGGGGTGCTTCTGGCCTCCGAGCTGCTTTCGGAAGTGGCAATCATGTCCGGCTTTGACGTAAAAAAATCGGAAGTGCACGGTATGTCGCAGCGTGGGGGAGTGGTCTCATCGCATGTCCGATTCGGCAAGAAAGTGTACTCGCCGATTATTCCCTATGGCCGGGCGGATATCATCCTGTCGTTTGAACAGGCCGAAGCCCTCCGGGCTATTGACTGGGTCAAACCCGATGGCAAGGTGATTGCCTCACGGACCCGGCTGGTACCGCCGATTGCCAACTTCGGAGACATTGCGTATCCGGGCGATCCGATCGAAGAAATCAGGGCCAAGACCGGCGATGTGATCGCCGTCGATGCCGACAAAATGGCGCGCGACCTGGGCAATATCCGGCTCGTCAACACGATCCTGCTGGCGGTGGCCTCCCCTTATATGGGCTTTGAAAAAACCGTCTGGGAAGAGGCGATTCGCAAGCTGGTCAAACCCAGGTTTGTCGAAATTAATCTGACCGCATTCGCCCGGGGCAGTGAGTTATCGGTCAACTAAACAGCGCGGGGAGGAAGCATGGTTGATGACGCCTGTATCCTGGTTATCAATCCGGGATCTACGTCTACTAAGGTAGCTGTATTCAAAGGCGATACCGAAAAGCAGCGAGAAACTATAGAACACCCGGCCGATCAACTGACCGGATTCGACCTCACCTCGGAACAGTTTGATTTGCGACGCATGGCTATTGAGACATGGATTGAAACGCTTCCCGAACTCGATCGGACTTTCGATGCTGTCGCCGGGCGCGGGGCGCCATTGAAACCACTCGAGGGCGGAACCTATACTATCTCCGCGCAACTCCTGGAAGATGTAAAAACATCGAGATATTCCAACCATGCCTCAAATCTGGGCCCGATGCTGGCCGATTATTTCGCCGGGAAATATGAAATACCGGCTTATATCACCGACCCGATCACGGTTGACAACTTTACCGATGTCGCCCGTATTTCGGGCTTGCCGGAGATTGTCCGTAAATGCCGTTCGCACGCGTTGAATATCAAGGCGGTGAGCCGGGCCGTAGCCGCCGAGGCCGGCAAAGCGCTTGAGGAGATGAACTTTATTGTCTCTCATATGGGTGGTGGAATCTCGGTAGCGGCCCTTGAGGGCGGCCGTATTGTCGATGTGAACGATGGCCTGCTGGGGATGGGACCGTTTTCGCCCGACCGCTGCGGCGCGCTGCCGATTGGCGGGCTGGTTGAACTGTGCTATTCGGGGAAGTATGACAAGAAAGAATTGATCACAATTCTCTCGAAGAAAAGCGGAATGGTCGCCTATCTGGGCGAGGCCGATTTGCGCAGGGTCGAGGCGATGATTGAAGATGGCGATAACAAGGCGGTCTTAATCTTCGACGCCATGTGCTATCAAATCGCCAAGGAAATTGGCGCTTGCGCGGCGGTTTTGCGCGGCAAGGTCGATGCGGTTATTCTTACCGGTGGCATGGCGAATTCGTCGCGGCTGACCAAGGCGATTTCCGAGCGCATTCGTTTTATTGCCGAGGTGAGGATAATTGCAGGTGAATACGAAATGCCGGCGCTGGCGGCGGGGGCACGGCGGGCGCTGGCCGGTAGTGAAAACGTGAGAGAGTATTCATGATACAAACAGCGCAAGGTATAATCGATGCCGCTGTGAAGCTGTCGAGCAGCGGCGGCAAACGGCGGGTGGCGGTGGCGGTGGCGCAGGATGCCGATGTTATCGGGGCGGTTCGATCGGCCTATGACGACGGTATCTGTAATGCCTCGCTGTTCGGCGATGCCGCCAAAATCAAGGAACTCGCCGAAATACAAAACGTCTCACTCGACGGTATCGAAATACATAACATAGTCGAACCAGGCAAGGCGGTCCAGGGCGCAGTAGCGCTGGCTGCCGAGGGCAATGCCGACGTCGTGATGAAGGGTTTTGTCTCCACCTCGGCACTGCTGCGCGGTGTGCTGAGCAAAGAATTGGGACTGCGTATGTCACCGACACTGTCACACGTCGCTGTGCTCGATGTGCCGGGGCGACGGAAACTCCTGATGATGACCGATGGCGGTATGGTCGTGTCACCGGATTTCAATCAGCGCTTCGATATCGCAGTCAATGCCCTGATTGTCGCCCGCGCCCTGGGTATCTCACCAATACGGCTGGCTTTTTCGGCTGCGGTGGACCGGGTTTCCGGGACGATGCCGCAATCTCATCAATCACTCGAACTGATGCAGAAAATGAAAGATCTGGGCCACGATGATATTATCGTCTCCGGCCCCACCGCCTTCGATACTGCCGCGGCCGATGGCAAAGATGGTGCCGATATTTTCGTGGTTGGCAGTATCGAAGAATGCAATGTGACCGCCAAGACGCTGATTGTTTTTGCCAATGCGATTTTCTCCGGCGTTATCCTTGGAGCGCGTATTCCAGTATCGCTGGTTTCGCGGACCGACCCGGTCCTGGGCAAGAAATCATCAATCGCACTGGCCTGCCTGGTTTCGGAGTATTATCGGCAGTTCAGTGGAAAGGGAGGGCGGTGATGCCTCACAGGTTCGATTCCATCCGCACCCAATTGCATAGTGAACCGGACAAACGGATCAAAATCGCACTGGTGTGGCCATCGAAAGAACTGGTTGAAGCGATGCAACTGGTAGTCTCAACCAGCCCGATCGATCCCGTGATTATCGGCGATGCGGAGGTTGGTGTTGCCCATGATTTCAAGGCAGTTCCGGCTGATGATCCGGTCAGCGCCGTCGGTGTTGCGCTCGACATGGCCGGTAAAAATGAAGTCAAGGCTATCTTCCTCGGCTACCTCGAGCAGCGCGACCGCGTTGATGCCCTCGTTGCAGCCACAGGGAAAAAGCCACTGGCCCATATTGCGGTCGTTGATACCGACAAATATTCGAAACTTCTCTTTGTTGCTGATGCCGGCATCAACGTTGCGCCCGACATCAAGGGCAAACTCGGAATTATCAGCCATGCCGTGGGACTGGCGACTATCTTTGAAATAGAGATGCCAAAAGTCGCGATGATGGCAGCCGTCGAAGTTATCTACCCCGGCATGCGGGTAACCGAAGAGGGCGCGGTGATCTCCAAGATGGTTGACAAAAAGCAGATCACCAATTGCTTTATCGATGGCCCCTTATCGATGGATGTCGCGACGGTGCCGGAAGTGGCTGAGCAAAAGGGTGCGACCTCGGACGTGGCCGGTCAGGCCGATATCCTGATTGCACCGAATATCGAGACAGCCGCGGGTATTTATAAGGCGTTGTCGATGTATGTACCATCTTGCACAGCAGGTATTGTGATGGGAGCGCCGGTGCCGATCGGGCTGCCATCACGCTGCGACAAGGCGGAATCGCTGGCGGCAACGATGGACATCATCGCCTGGCTGGGGCGGTAGAATTACTTATGCCAGCGATTGTAGTAGCCGTCGTCGTCCCGATACTGCTCCGGGACCATCTTCTTGTATCGAAAGCGGGCCAATATCCAGCCGAAGGCAAAGCCGCCGACATGCGCAAACCATGCCACCCCGCCCTGTGAGCCCATGCCGATATTCGTGATAGCCATGAACATCTGGATAAAGAACCAGTAGCCGAGGATGATCATGGCCGGCAGCCAGGCCAGGCGGATGAAGAAAATTATCCAGATCAACGTCAGTACCCGCGCCCGTGGATACAGTACAGCATAGGCCCCGAGAACGCCGGCAATCGCGCCCGAGGCGCCGATCAATGGCGCCCGCCCGATTGGATTAAATACGATAAACAGCGCCACCGCCGCCAGTCCGGAGATCAGGTAAAAGCCCACAAAACGGACATGGCCCAGGTGATCCTCGATGTTATTCCCGAAAATCCAGAGAAAGAGCATATTGCCCAACAGGTGCATCAGGTCGCCATGGATAAACATCGACGAAAACGGTGACAGCCAGACCGGGAAGGGGGCGTCGGTGGTTAGATCGGCAAAGTTGATGATTTCGAGCGGAATAAGCCCGAACTGATAGGTAAAATACATTGAGGCTGTTTCGGGCAGAGTCATTTTATAAAAATGAATCAGGCAATTGATAATTATAATAGTGACTGTAAAAATCGGCGGTTTATGCGCCGGATTATCATCCTTGAGCGGAAACATATTCCTGGCATCCTTTTTGTAATATACGGAATATATCCAGTCGTCTCAAGACGCCAATAAAAAAACCCCGGACAAACCGGGGTTTTTCTATTCTTATGTGGATATACTTAACGGAGCGAGAACACCTCATCGAGATAATTCTCGATTTCAGCTGACTCGATCAGGTTGGTATACCAGGTATTGAAGACTTCCCGCTGTTTGGTGCCCAGCACGACGCTATACAATGAATCGCGTATGCCGGCATAGCGGGTGAGATCGGCACTGCTGATCGAATTAAGTTTGATAATCGCCCAGCCGTTTTCCCATTCCACCGGTTCACTGATGTCTCCCGGATTCTCCAGGCTGAAAATCGAGCCGATGACTTTCGGGTCACGTCCAATATTGCGGAGATAGCCGGTACGGGTAACGCCGGTGCCCTCGATCCGTATGAGTCTATTGTCTTCGGCAGCCTTCTCAAATGATGTTCCACCGGTCACTTCTTCATAGGCCTTCTGGATCTGCTGCCGGCAGATTTGCTTGGTCATGTGGCGCACCAGATCACGGCGCACCTGATCCCTGACCTCTTCGAAGGAGGCAATCCCGGCCGGGACATGCTCGGCAACCTTGGCGATAATGATCGCGGCCTCGGTCTCGAAAATGGGCGAAGTCGTGCCGGGACGGTTCTTGAAGGCGAATTCGTTGATCTGACGATCCACGCCGATTTTCGGAATGTTTACATTCTGGCCCTGGAAGAACAGCCCGGTATTTTCGACCGTAAGAGTGGTATCGCCCGTGGTTTCGACCGCCCCTTCAAGATTGCCGCCACTGATATTATCGAGGATTTCGTTGGCCGTGCGGACATAGCGGTCGATTGTTTCTGAAGACGTCTCAATCTTCAGCAGGATATGGCTGGCGCGGATTTCTTCTTCATTGTTTTGTGTCCGTTTATCGGTCACTTTGATCAGGTGCCAGCCGAATTGTGTCCGAACCGGTTCAGAGACTTCGCCGACTTCGAGTTCAAAGGCAGCTTCTTCAAACGGCTGCACCATGCGGCCACGGGCGAACCATCCAAGGTCGCCACCCTGGGCGGCGCTGTTGTCTTCGCTGTAGGCCTTGGCCATCTCGGCGAAATCCTCGCCCGCCGCAATTTGTTCCTGAATATATTCGACTTCGGTTTTCAGGCGATCCCAGTCTTCCTGGGTGGGCGTTTTGGAAAAGGTCACGATATCCAGTGAGGCCCGTTCATCAACCTCATAGTCTTCCTGATGCTGATCATACCAGGCCCTGACTTCTTCATCGGTAACCGGCGCAGCCTCTTCAGAGAAAGCCTCAACCGAGCCCGCCAGCACCTCGACATTCGCCTTTTCATTTTCGGAGATAAAGTAATCTCTTATCTCCTGCTCACTGACGCGGGCAGTCGAAACGATCTGGTTTTGCAGTTTGCTGTTGCGGATTTGCGGACGATAGGCGGCTTCGACCGACGCCCAGAACTGATTCATTTCCTGGCTGACATCGTTCATCGCATCGAGATATCTTTGATAATCGAATTGACCCTGTTCATTCTGGAAAGCCGGATGCTGCTGCAATTCCTGCGGTGGTTGATAACGCAGGAAATTGATCAGATCTTCATTGGTGACAATGATATTCCGTTCTTCGATTTCCTGCTGGAAGAGATAGTCCGTAACCAGATTATCCCAGGCCTGCGTCCGGATGCGACGGATGGCGGCTTCCGACAGATCGCCGCCGCTGCGATTCTGCTCATTCTGGTACAGGCGTTCATAATACTGTTGATAGATCTGGAATTCGAAATCCTTGCCATTGACCGTTCCGACAATATTTTTCAGTGCCTTGGAACTGGTAACGTCCATACCCCAGGCGAAGATAATCGTACCGACAAAGGCGATGACGACTATCCAGATGACGATTTTCGTCAGCTTGCGAAAGTGACCGAGCATTGGTTCACAACTCCTTGTTCAGATGCTGTCGCGTATGCGCTACCCGACGTGCAAAAGGCATAATTCAACGTCATGCCGGTTCTTCCGTCGAACCGGCCGCGTAATATAGCCAATACGCGGCCATTTTCAAGGTCTTTTTGGCGCACTTTGTCAGCCTTTTGCGTAAAACTAATTGATCTTGAAACCATAAATGTTAGTTTGGCCCCAATGCGCTATATGATTATTATATCGGCAATTGTCCTGATGGTTTCAGGGCCGACCGCCGAAACCGACATTCCCCGGCTCGAGGGATACTTCGCCTGGCCGCTGAAACGGCCTGTGCAGTTATCATCTGGTTTCGGCGACCGGCGCCCCGGACGATTCCATATGGGCATCGATTTACGGATCGGTGGCCAGGAGGGCGAGATGGTCTACGCCCCGGAAGACGGCTACGTCTGGCGGATTAGGTCGGGATACCGGGGCTACGGCAAGGCTCTCTATATTCGCGGGAATTCGGGCCGTACCTATGTCTTCGGGCATCTCATGAGATATAACTGGGATATTGGCACTTACCTGCAGCGGCATCAAATCGAGTCGAAACGATATTTTCAGGATATCTATCTATCCCCGGATGAAATACCGGTCAAGGCCGGAGATTTTGTCGCCCGGGCCGGCCAAACCGGAATCGGCGCTCCTCATCTTCATTTCGAGGTCCGTGATCAAGGTGGCTATCCCACGAACCCATTGTTATACAGCCATGTCAAGTTGCCGGATAACACCCCGCCTGAAATCGAGGCAGTCTGGCTGGAGTATCGCGACGATCGCTCTTTATTTTCCAATGGCAAACGGGAAATGCTCTTGCTGCCTGATGATGATACTGTAACTGTTTACGGGCGGGTCGCGCTTAAGGCGGCGGTTACCGATTATGTTGCTCCCGGTTCATTCCGGATGGGACCGGCGCGTCTGACTTTGCTGGTCAATGACCGAATGTATCATCAGATGACCTATAACCGACTTTCTTTCGACGAAAACTACTTCAGCCTGCTCGACACTGATGCTGATCCGGGCAAGCAAGACTATAAACGGGTCTTTCACCTGGGACGGCGCCCGGGCAATCAGCTGAGTTCGTATGTGCATGAGATCGATAGCGATGGCGTTATTGAATTCCCGGCGCAGGATTCCGGGTATCATTTGATTCGAATAGAAGCGGTAGACCATGCCGGACATGTCGCCCATCGAACATTCGTTTTGAATTGGCGGCCCGCGATATCCGGGGAGTATCCGCCCGGGTATTTTGCCAGAGGTCCAGATCAAACCGATATGGATGAGGTCGCGACAATTCCGGATTCAGTAAAAGAGGCTTTGGGTAAAAAAAACGAACCGATTCCAATGAGGGGAATTGTCGATTCGATCTGGTATAAAATCAATGATCTGGGCGTCGAAATAATCGGATATGCTCCCGATGGGGTTGATGAGCTTTTGATAGAACTGCTGACCGATACCGAACCGGAATTGCATTTGATCACAAGCCGGGGCAGATTTCCGTTGTTTTATGTGCCCGGCAATAAGGCCGCAGCCATTACGGGTGTGGTTTTTCACGGCAAAGAGCGTTTCAATTCCGATACACTGCGCTTGAACATCCATGCGTTGCCGTCAGCACGTAAGCATTCGGTAGTCCTAAACGATAACCTCACTCTGCATCTTGAAAACCATGATCTCTTTTCCGATTGCCTGATTGAGGCAAAAGCGGTCGATACCATTTTGCGAAACGTCGCCTCCGGTTATATTGTGGCGGGACCATATGAGATTTCTCCGCTCGATCTGGCCTTTGCCGACTGGGCTGATCTGGAATGGCGCATCGGTGACACGCGGTATGGCGACAAACTGGCGATGTATGTGTATCATCCCGAAAAGGGGTGGCTCTGGGCCGGTGGGGAATATAATGAAAACGCAGCAACTCTTGTCTCATCCCTGGGCGGTGGCGGCATTGTCGCGGTTATTGCCGATACCACCGCGCCATTGATAGCAAATCTGAATATCCCGTTGGGCGGAGTCGTGCAAAACAGCCGGCCGCATATCGAATTTAATTTAACCGATGAACTGGCCGGCATCGAAGACGATCTCAATTTCGATTTGTCTCTCGATGGTCAGTGGCTTGTACCCGAATACGATCCCGAGCGAGAACGGGTAACAACCCGGCCGCACCGGCCATTGTCACCGGGTAAACATACGGTGCGTATTCAGGTGACTGATCGTTTGGGCAACCGGGCATCATTTGTCCGCAATTTTACCTATGGCGCGGAGGGATCGAGATAATCTGTGCGAAATCGTCTGCTCATATTAGCAATAATGTACCTGCTGCTGATCGGATCGGCAGCGGCGTCATATACGATTTACGCCGATATCCCCGAAGACAGCGCCTACGCCGATCGCATAATCAGGCAAACCCACACACGCCTGGTCGGTCTGATCGGGAATTTCGAAATCGACAGCCTCGATATTTATATTGTCGATTCCCATAGCCGTTTTGACTCATTGTCCGGGGCAGCCATCCCCGACTGGGGAGTGGGTGTGGCGATCCCGTATAAAAAGCGGATTGTTATTAAATCACCGTTGATTATAACCGGCGTCAAATCACTGGGTGAGCTGGTGGCGCACGAATATTCGCATATTGTTCTCCATCATCGGACAGCTTTTCAGCCGGTTCCGCGCTGGCTTGACGAGGGTATGGCCATGTATGTCTCAGCCGAATGGGGCTGGGAGAATAATGTCTCGGTAAGCTGGGCAGTGGTAATGGGCACGATTATTCCGCTGACTGAAATCGAAAGCCTCAACCGCTTTGAAAGCAGCAAAGCCCAGGCTGCCTATGCCCAGTCTTTTTTAACATTCAAGTATTTTATTGATACTTATGGGGAGTCAAGCCTGCGCATTTTCCTGCAGGAACTGAGTCGGGGGAGGGATTTCGATGACGCCCTTCTTCGCGCTATCGGGACGACCTACGCCGCCTTTAACCGCGAGAGCATAGACTATATTCAGGGGAGATATAATTTGCTGACACTCATTTTCAACAGTAATTTACTCTGGATCGGTCTGGCGCTGATTGTCATAATCGGCTTTATTCTGACCCGGATCAATCGAAAGAAGCGATATGAACAACTCGATGAATATGAAAAGTACCACAGCAGCGATTTTGACTACGGCGACGAGGTAGAGAAGCCGGATGAAGATAAGCCATGGGATTGAGTATGCCGCCGCACGGTTTTGTGCCGGATTATTCCAGTTGATGCCGCATCATCGGGCGGTGCGCCTGGGTGACCGTATCGGTCGACTGGTTGACCGCCTCTGGAAAACCCGCCATTCAGTCATAACCAACAATTTGAAAATCGCTTTTGGTGACGATCTCTCGGAAAAACAGCGGGATGAGATGGCCCGGGTGATATTTGGCAATATCGGCCGTACCCTGGCCGAAATGAGTCGCTTCTCGAGATTGTCGCGGGAGGATATTCTCTCCCTGGTGACCTCCGAGGGCGAAGAAGCCTTTCAGGAAGCCCTCGACTACGGCAAGGGCGCTATTTTAACCGGGTGCCATTTCGGCAACTGGGAGTTGATTGGCGCCTATGTCAGGGCGCGTGGCTTTCCGGTGGACTTTCTTATCCGCGGCCAGCATAACCAGATGGTGGACAGATATATGACACGGCTTCGCGAAAATCTCGGTGTCGGTGTCATCAACAGCGAACAAGGTATGACTCCGGTTATCCGGGCACTGAAGGCTAACCGTCAGGTGGCCATCGTCTCCGATCAACACGCCGGATCAAACGGGATCATCGTGCGTTTTTTCGATCAACTGGTGTCGGTTCCCCGCGCCCCGGCGACCCTGGCTGTCAGGCTTGGCTGTCCGTTAATTACCGGCTTCATGCTGCGGCGGCCGGATGATACTCATCATTGTGTCTTCGATCGACCCGTGTATCCCGATCCGGATATGGATCCGCAAAAGGAAATCCTGCATTTGACCCGGGTCTATACGCGTCGATTTGAGAAGACAATACGCCGTCATCCGGAATTATGGTTGTGGACGCACCGGCGCTTTAAACCATTGGGAGATGTGAAACTATCCGAGGGTGACTACGTAGAATAGATGATAAATCCGGTATCACAGGACAGGCGAGAGGACACCAGTGTACTGGGGATGAACCGGCCGTGAAACATTCAGGAGTATAGGGTTGTGAAGAAATACCTTTTTTTCGGCATCGCCGCAGTCGTCATTATTTTTATCGTGTTTCAGGTTTTCGGTTTTGCCGGGACGCCCGGGGATATTCCCATAACAACCGTTTCTACCGGTAACTTTATTGTCTCCTTATCTGAAAATGGTCGCCTTAATGCCCAGCGATCAGTAACTATTTCAGCCCCGCGTATTCGCGGTGGGTTGCAGATTGTCAAGTTGGCCGATGAGGGGACGATGGTGCAGGAGGGTGACTTCCTGGTGCAATTCGATCCGACCGATCGCGAGGCCGATCTTCGCGATGCCGAATCTGAGTTGAAAATGGCGAAAGCCAATCTCGAACAGGCAAAAGCTAAATACGAGATGGATATGGTGCAACTCGAGCTGGAATTAAAAAAAGCCGAACGCAACTTCGCCGAGAAACAATCGGAAGCGCCTATCATCCGCAAAGAGGCCGAACTCGAACTCGAACTGGCGCAGTTGAAATTTGAAACACAGAAACGAGTTCTCGCGGCGGATATTGAGAAGATGGAAGTCGAGGTGGCCAAGGCAACCGACAATAGAGATCAGGCTCAGAGGGATCTGGCCAAAATGACGGTGTCGGCGCCGATTCCGGGACTGGTAGTGTATCTGGAAATCTGGAAGGGCGGCCAGAATGAAAAAGTTCAGGAGGGTGATTCTCCGTGGGGTGGCCAGGGATTGATCAATCTCCCTGATTTATCGACAATGATTGTCGAAACAACAGTCTCCGAAGTTGACGTCTCCAAGATTAAACTCGGGCAAAAAGCCCTGATCCGTCTTGATGCTATCCCGGGACCGATCTTCACCGGCACTGTCACCGACATTTCCACCCTGGCCCGCAGGAAAGAACGCAGTTCGCAAATCAATGTCTTCGACGTGGAAATCCTCATTGATTCCTCCGACTCCCGCTTGAAACCGGGAATGTCGGCCAAGGTCGATATCATAATCGACGAGTTCGATGATGTCCTGGCGGTGCCGCTGGAGGCAGTCTTTGAACGTGATGATACGACTATTGTGTATTCGGCCGATGGAGATCGTATTCCGGTCGCACTCGGTAACCGTAATGATCATTCGGTGATAGTTACGTCGGGGCTGGATGCCGGTGACCGCGTTCGCCTGGTTGATCCCACGAAGAAAATCGATGAAGAAGAACTTGCACCCAAAACGGAAGAAGCCTCACCGAATAAGGCGAACGGACGCCGTGGCGGGGGCACTCGGGCAGTTATGGGCGGCTGATGGATTATCGTCAAATCGTAGCGGTTTCATTCGAATCGCTTCTGGCTCACAAATTCCGATCTTTCCTCACTATGCTGGGCATAATTTTCGGCGTGGCGGCGGTTATCGCCATGCTGTCGATCGGTGAGGGCGCCAAGCAGGACGCCCTGGAGCAAATCGACCTTTTGGGTGTGCGCAATATTATCGTCGAGGGGACAATCCCGCCGGAAACCAAGGGGTCCGAATCGGTCGGAGGCCGTTCACCCGGACTGACTCTCGCCGATGCTGAAAACCTTGACCGGTTCTCCTCGGTCTTTTCCCGTGTCGTCAGTTGCCAGATTAATGATAACATGAAAATATTCCAGGCCGATATGGAGACCGATGCCGCTGTCATCGGTACCACCCCGGCCTACCTTGATGCGATGAACTTCAATATGCGCGAAGGCAAGTTTTTACGCGATGAAGATATCGCCGATTATAGTCAGGTCTGTGTGATCGGCCCTGCCGCCAAGCGTGCCCTGTTCGGTTTCGATGATGCGGTAGGGAATATGATTCGCATTCAGGACAGCTATTACCGGGTCATCGGTGTGATGGCGGAGAAAGTGACAGCAACGGCATCCATCGGCGGTACCGAGATTCGCGACGTAAACAACAATATCTATATCCCGCTGAGTACGGCGCTGAGTAAAATCCATCGCGATCTTGATTTTGCCATGTCACGCAGCGGCCGCGGGGACGAGGCCCGGCTGCAATACAACATCGACCAGATCGATCAGATTATTATTCAGGTCCGCGAAGGCAAGGACATCCCGCAGGCCGCCGCCCTGGTGAAACGTGTCATGGAGCGCCGTCACCGCAACATCCCCGATTTTAACGTGATTGTCCCGGCTGCGCTGCTTGCCCAGAAACAGAAAACACAGCAGATTTTCAACATTGTGATGGGAGCCATTGCCGGTATTTCGCTTCTGGTGGGTGGTATCGGCATCATGAATATCATGTTGGCTTCGGTGCTGGAACGGACCCGCGAAATCGGTGTGCGCCGGGCGGTCGGCGCCAGCCGTCTGGCCATCATGAGTCAGTTTCTGGTCGAGTCGGTGATTATCTGCCTGGTCGGATGTGTGGTCGGAGTCCTCAGCGGCCTCGGACTGGCTCTGGCTATCTCGACCTATGCCGACTGGCGGACAATAATCTCGATTTTTTCGATTGTTCTGGCAGTGGGCGTCTCGACCGCAGTCGGCATCGTCTTCGGCTTTTTCCCGGCCCGGAAAGCAGCCTATTTGAACGTGATTGAAGCGCTTCGCTATGAGTAGAATGGACAGTATGATGGCAACTCGATTTGGATGTGTTCTGACAGTTATTTCCCTGCTGGCGACAACCATCGCAGCAGAACCGCTCACCCTCAATAATGCCCTGGACAAGCTGGTCGGCAACACTACCCGCGGCCGGATCCTGGCGGGCGAAAAAGAAGTCGCGGAATCACGGTACAAGGCCGAACGGATCGGCTATATCCTGCCCGAAATATCGCTGAATTCCACCCTGCCGACATATCGGTCAAGTGTGACATATGAACAGCAGTTCGGATTTACCGATCCCTTTTTGGCCGAAGTGACGCAAATTTCCGGGTTCGGCAATGTCCAGCTTAGACAGAAAATTATAACAGGTGCTGATTTGACTATTTCGGCGGGCTTCAGCCTGTGGAATCGTGAGTATCCGGCTGCCATTGATCCGGCAACACTTGCCGTCGTTGACATCGGTACCGATAAGCGGCGATTTGGTAATCTCTCGATAGATTTCAGACAACCGTTGTTTAACACCTCAGAATCACGCACCTCATATATAGATGCCCGCGATGATCTGCATAAGGCCGAGATTCAATGGCGCATCGATCTGGCGGAATTAAGAAAAGAAGGCATTACAGCATTTTTTGACTATTTCACCGCAGAAGTTGAATGGAATATCGCCGAAAGCAACAGCGAATTGGCCAGATTCAACGCCAAGTGGGATTCGGTCAAATTCGAAGAGGGGGTCATTACCGAGGAGGCCTTTATAGAAAGTCGCAGTGAACGGCTCGAAAAACAACTGGCCTATTTTGATGCCGAGGCGACCTACGAAGAAAAGATCAACACTCTTAATCATTTGCTCGATTTTCCCAGTGGCAGCACGCCGCAATTGGAATTGCCGGGATACAATCCGCCGCCCGATTCGATAAGCGGAAAGCAAATCCTGGCTCTTTCCGAAACCAATGCCGAGGTTCAACTGGCCAGACAGAATATGGATGGCGCGCTCAGAGACCTTGAGCGAAGACGCGCGCAGGGAGGAATCAATGGGACGCTCACGGCTTCGTATGAAGTCGGTCAGGGTACGGTCGAACGGTTTACCGCAATAGTCGAATCAGAAAACAAAATTGATACCAAAGACTGGCAGATCGGAATTAATCTGAATTACCCCATATTCGACGGCGGCGCAGCCGGGGCATCGGTCCGGTCTATGGAACTTGCCTATGAATCGGCCCGGCTCGAGTATTTATCGACACGGAAAAACATTCACAACCAGACTGAGATTTTGCTCAAACGACTCGAAATTAATTATGCCAAACTTGAGCTTTTGATCCAGGAACTGGACCTGGCCGAACAGAAACTTGAAGATGCCAGAAAACGGTTTGACGACGGCCTGATATCGCAGGGGACACTTCTTGAAAATCAGGTGTTTTATTTTGAAGCCAAGAAGAGCTATCTTACGACTTTGAAAGATTACTATCTCGATGTGACCGAACTGGAGAAGGTCGAAGCATAATTGTGAAGCTGATTATCCGCGTTCCCAACTGGGTTGGCGACGCTGTCATGGCGTTCCCGGCTATAAGCAGCCTTACCGGTCTTGATAAATTCCCCGAAACAACTATTGCTGCGCGGCCGACGGTGGCGTCACTGTTCGAATCTCATCCGGCACTTTCCAGCGTTCTTCGAATCGAAGATAAAAAGTCTTACGCTGCTGCGATCGGTGCAGTGCGCAGTGACCGTTTTGATTGCGGTATTGTCCTGCCGCCTTCGTTTTCATCGGCACTGCTATTCTACCTTGGCGGTGTCAAACGGCGCATCGGGTATAAATCTGATAGTCGCTCATGGCTCTTAAGCGATGCTGTGCCATTGCCGGAGGAGACTCTTCATCGCTCCGAGTTGTATCGGCGATTGATAGCTTCGGCGCTTCAAATTGACCTCCCCGATAGTACGACGAAACTTGCCATCAAGAAGGCTGATCGCGAAACCGCCAGAGCATTGCTTACATCCGCGGGAATTGATGATCTTGAAAACTATGCTGCAATCGCGCCTCAGGCGGTTGCCGAATCACGGCGCTGGGGTGTTGAAAAATATTCCGCACTGGCAGGTAGAATTGTCAGTCAATTACATATGCCGGTGGTGCTTCTGGGCACGACATCGGATCGCATTGTCGCAAATCACGTGGTCGAGGCCTACCCAAAACGGGTTGTCAACCTTTGCGGTGAAACGACACTGATGCAGGCGGCGGCAATTCTGGCCGGGGCGCAGATTTTTATCGGCAATGATTCGGGACTGGCCCATCTGGCCGGCGCTGCCGGCTCTCCGCTGGTTGTTCTGTCCGGGGCGGATAATCCTGTCGAAACATCACCGCGGGCAACTAACAAACAAGTCATTATCAAAGATCTCGATTGCATCAGTTGTGTCAAAAACAAATGTCCCCTCGGGGGGGATGACTATATGCAGTGTATGAAGCAGATAACAGTCGATGAGGTCTTTGAGGCGGTGAACGGGCTGATAACGGCTTAGTGTTTTACCGCAATAATTACCGCTGCCGCTTGACCGTATCTTGCTTTTGCGCTACTATATCGGGAATATAACCGTCCCTGATATGCAGGAGGTGCCATGAAAGCCATACTCAAAGAATGTATTCGAACATTAAAAAACAAGGGCGTCGATTATGCCGACTGCCGGTTCGTCCGGCGCGAGGATGAATCGATCCACGTCTCCGATGCCGTCGTCGAGGGCTTCTCGCGTGGTCTCGATGTCGGAGTGGGAATACGGGTGCTCTACAAGGGCGCCTGGGGATTTGCCTCGAGTGCGGATGTGACCGCGGCGGCATTAAAAAAGACCGCCAATCAGGCGCTTCAGATCGCCCGGGCCTCGACCATGACTTTGCGCCATCCGGTCCGGCTGGCCGATCAGGAAGTGTATCAAGATCACTACCGGACACCATTTAAGATTGATCCCTTCGACGTCTCCACCGACGATAAACTCGAACTGCTTATCGAAATCACACGCCGCTGCAAAGCGGTGGATAAAATCAAGAAGGCCGAAGCCAATTTGCGGTTTTTTAAGACCAGTAAGATTTTCGTTTCTACCGAGGGTGCCGACATTGAACAGGACCTTATGGAATCGGGCGGCGGCTTTAATGTCGTGGCTTTTGATGGCAGGGAAGTCCATCGGCGCTCCTTCCCCAACTCATTCGGCGGCGATTTCGGCACCGGCGGCTATGAGATTGTCAATGGGCTGAAACTCCTGGACAATGTCGAGCAGATCACCGATGAGGCGATTGAGCTGCTTTCGGCGGCGCCCTGTCCCGATGATGTTACCACCGCGATTATCTGCGGGTCGCAGATGGCCCTGCAGGTGCACGAATCATGCGGCCATCCGATCGAACTGGACCGTGTGCTGGGTACGGAAATCTCGCTGGCCGGCGGTTCTTTCCTGACCATCGATAAGTTGCGGAAGCTGCAATACGGTTCTGAGATCGTAAATATCAATGCCGATGCCCGCTCCAAAGGCGGCCTGGGGACATTCGGCTACGACGATGAGGGTGTAAAAGCCCAGCGGAAACCGATTATCAAAGGCGGCCGGTTTGTCGGCTACCTCACCAGCCGTGAAACCGCGCCGGTCGTCAAGCAGCAATCCAACGGTACCATGCGGGCCGATGGCTGGAATCGGGTGCCATTGATTCGCATGACCAATATCAACCTCGAGCCGGGCGAATGGGAATTCGATGACCTCATCGCCGATACGAAAAAGGGGATTTTCTTCGGTACCAACAAGAGCTGGTCGATTGATGACAAGCGACTCAATTTCCAGTTTGGCGGCGAATATGCCCGTGAGATCAAAAATGGCAAGCTGGGGCGCATGTTTAAAAATCCGGTCTACACCGGCATTACACCCGAGTTCTGGAATTCGTGTGATGCTATCTGCAACAAAAATCACTGGCATATCTGGGGTGTTCCCAACTGTGGCAAGGGGGAACCGATGCAGACAGCACATGTGGCACACGGTACCGCGCCGACACGATTCCGCAACGTCAAAGTGGGGGTGAGCAAATGACAGGCGAAGAGAAATTAAACAAGAAGCTGGAAACGGTTCTGGATAAATCCAAAGCAGATGAAACCGAGATCGTCTATATCGGTAGTGAATCCGGGCTGACCCGATACGCCAATTCCGCCATTCATCAGAACGTTGCCGAAAACAACCATACGCTCTATTTCCGGGTCGTGCTCGGAAAGAAAATCGGGGTGGCTTCGACCAATTCGATGATAACCGGCGATATGGTTCAGACGCTGCAAAACGCTATTGAAATCGCCAAAACACAGCCGGAGAATCCTGATTTTCCGGGACTGCCGAAACCGGCCGCGTATCGTGAACTGGATACGTATGATGAAACCACTGCCGGTTTTTCGCCGGCCGATCGGGCGCGGATCGTACGCGATTTGATCAGGGCCTCGGATGCCATGGGCTTTGATCTGGCCGGTGCGTTTTCAACCTCGCACGGCGAAGTGGCGGTGATGAATTCCCACGGCGTCAGGGCATACCAGCCGACGACGGTCGCCTCGATCAATATGATTGCGATGTCGGCAACATCATCGGGCTATGCCGCCGGGATGTCGCGGAAGGTCAATGATATCGATTTCGATAAACTGGCCCGGCGGGCGGTGACCAAATGCGATTTGTCACAAAATCCCCGGCAGATAGACACCGGCGAGTATGAGGTCATTCTGGAACCGGCGGCGGTCGCCGAACTGATGGAATGGCTGAATTACATCGGCTTCGGGTCTCGGGCATTCCAGGAGAAGACATCATTTCTGGCCGGCAAAATCGGCAGGAAGATTACCTCGCCGATGATTACTATCGTTGACGACGGCCTCGACAAAAACTCGATTGCGTTTCCCTTTGATTTCGAGGGCGTCCCCAAAAAGAAGGTTGTGTTGATCGATAAGGGGAAGGCCAAAGGCGTTGTGTATGACCGTATGTCGGCGGTAAAGGAAAATGGCGTCAAAAGTACCGGCCATGCCATGCCCCCTGATCAGTCAATGGCCGCGGGAAGTTTTGCCTTGAATGTAACCATGGCGCCGGGTAAGGCAGCGGCATCGAAGATGATCGAAAAGGTCAAAAAGGGAATTCTGATAACGCGGTTCCACTATATCAACGGCTTTATCGATACGCCCAATGCTGTACTGACCGGGATGACCCGCGATGGCACCTTCCTGATCGAAAAAGGCGAGATTGTGACCGGAATTAAAAACCTGCGGTTTACCGATTCCATGCTGCGAGCGTTCGGGACGGCTGCAGCCGTGTCGCGCGAACGTGAATTGGTTGACACCTGGTGGGGAGCGGTAGGGTGCTGTAAGGTCCCCGCCATGCACCTGAAATCATTCAAGTTCACCGGGAAAACCGATTTTTAATTGAAATTTGTTTGAAACAAGCCCCCTGCCTGTCGGGGGGCTTTTTTTTTGACGAAACCCGGCGGCGGGATTTACGTAATTGAAAACAGGATAAAAAACTACGGAGGGAACACACCGTGCTGAAATTGGCCATCACCGCCGCGATTATCGTCACTGTGCTCTGCCTGGCGTTTATCATTGGTGTCTCTGTCGCCAGGGCCGACGATAATACGATTGAATTCAACAACCTCACTATCGGTGAACTGGCGTACAAGGGTTTTGAAGTCTCGGAGCGGACGACCGCCGAGATATTTGCCACCGGTGGCCGGGCCCAGTGGGGCGATCGTTTCAGTGCCTTTGGCTGGATTATCGATGCCAAAGACCGCGAGATTATCTGGTCAATGAATGAAGATTGTTATGACATCAATAAGATCTCGAGTTATCTGGCCGAATGTGAAGAGATGGTCACGCTGCGACCGGGACAGTACGAAGCCTATTTCTATGTCGGTCATCCCAACAAGTACTTCGGAGACATCAGCAGCAGTATCAAGGGACTCGGCGATGTTATCGCTATCATCGGCGACGCTATCTTCTCCGAAAGTTCGCTGGATGAATATGCCGAAGAGGATGTCGCCGAATTGTACATGACTATCCGGACCTCGCAGCCGGTGAAAACCTATGAACCATCATTTGAAGATCCTGCGGGGACAATTCTCCACATTTCGCGCCCCGAGGGTGATGCCTATATTTCCGAGGGTTTTGAATTGTCGCGCCCGACCGAGCTGCATATTCACGCGATCGGTGAATTCTCTGATTCCTATGATCTGTTTGTCGATGGCGGCTGGATTGTCGATGCCGAAAGCCGCAAGCGCGTCTGGAAGATGGATAAATGGAATACCGACTGGGCCGGCGGCGCCCGCAAAAACCGTTTCTTCTTCGATTCTGTCACGCTTCCCGCAGGCAAGTATATCGCATATTTTGTGACCGATGATTCGCATCATGCCGGATCATGGAACAGTGCCCCGCCAGGGGATCCGATGAATTATGGTTTGCTGGTCAAAGTTGTCGAACCACAGGATATGGCGGCTGTTTCGGATTTCGATATGGCAACTATTGAAAACGAATTGCTGGCCATTACGCGAGTACGGGATAATGATCTGAGCAAGGCATCGTTCAAACTGGAACGCCCCGCTGATTTACGGGTATTTGCCCTGGGTGAACGCGATTACGATGATGATCTTGCTGATTATGGCTGGATTATCGATGCTGAATCGATGAGTACCGTCTGGCGCATGACTCCGGAGAATACCGAATTCGCCGGCGGTGCCGCGAAGAACTGCATGTTCGATGGTGTTGTACAACTCAATGCCGGTACGTATACTGCCTACTATCGTACCGATGGCTCCCATTCATATGAAGACTGGAATGCCGCGCCGCCGTTTGAGCATCATAAATACGGTTTGACTATATACAGCGCCAACGGCAATGTTTCCTCATATTTCAAAACGATTGACCTTAATGAGCCGGTTGGCAACATGCTGGCGAATCTGACCGGGCTGGGCGATGATGAAGAAGCGGTGCAGTCGTTTTCACTATCCGGCACGACCGAAATTCGGATTATCGCTATTGGTGAGGGACTGTCTGGCACCATGTATGATTACGGCTGGATCGAAAACGAAGATACCGGCGAGATTATCTGGGAAATGACCTATCGCAAGACAGGGCATGCCGGTGGTGCCGATAAGAACCGTTCGGTGGTCGCCAACATCATCCTGCCGGAAGGCCGATACAGCGCCCATTTCATTACCGATGGCTCGCATTCGTTCCGTGATTTCAATGCCTCGCCGCCCGATGATCCGGAACGCTGGGGTATGCTGGTCACGAAGCAGTAGAAAAATCTAACGGTAACCAAACCAACACCCACCCTCCTTTGCAACGGCGGGGGCCAACACCCGGGCCCCCGCTTTCTTTTTTGCCAACTTCCGATCAGTTTGTGCGTTTTATGTTGACAGATACGCACGCCAAAACATATTGGGACAATTCCCCTCAGATAAGGATGGATCATGCGACTGTATGAATTCGAAGGCAAGGCGCTGTTGAAACAATTTGGCATCCCCGTTCCCGATGGCAAACTGGCCGCCAATCCGGTCAGTGTTGTCAATGCTGTCTCCTCACTCGATGGCCCGGTCGTGCTCAAATCACAAGTTCTGACCGGCGGCCGGGGCAAAGCAGGCGGAATCAAAATCGCCGACGATGCCAATCAGGCCGGAACGGTCGCTGCCGAATTGTTCAATTTGACCATCAATGGCTTCCCGGTCGAAAAGCTCCTGATCGAACCGAAACTGGATATCAAAAAAGAATTCTACCTCGGGGTGACGATCGACCGGGCCAATTATAGTTTCGTGATAATCGGTTCACCGGCCGGCGGGGTGGATATCGAAGAAACCGCCAAAAACGACCCGAATAAAATTATCCGCCTGTCACTTGATCCGGGCGAAGTGCTTTATGGCTTCGACGCCCTCATGCTGGCCAAGTTGATGGGCTTCGACAGCGATCGCCTTCGCCCTGCCCAGCAGATTATTCAGGGATTGTATGCTCTCTTTCTTTCCTGCGATGCCAAGCTGGCCGAAATCAATCCGCTGGTGCAGCTTACCGATGGCCGCCTGATGGCCGCTGACGCCCGTGTTTCACTCGATGATGACGCCCTGTTCCGCCATCCCGATCTGAAAGAGATGGGCATCGAAAAGCGCCACGAAGAGGGTGAAATGACCGAACGCGAACAGCAGGCCACCGAATGGGGGATACCGTATCTCGATCTCGATGGCTCTATCGGCATGTTTCCCGGCGGCGCCGGGTTCGGTATTATGGGCAACGATTTCATCCACTATTTTGGCGGCAAACCAGCCAATTTCATGGACAGCGGCGGGGGACCATCGCCGGAACGCATCGCCAAAATGCTGGTGCTTCTTGAAGAAAACCCCAATGTCAAAGCTATCTTCGGCGCCCGTTTCGGGGGTATCTCACGCTGCGATGATTTCGCCAAAGGCGTGGTTAAGTTTTTAAAAGAGCATAGTCTCTCCAAACCGATGGTCATGCGCATGACCGGAAACATGTGGCAGGAGGGCGTGCGCATTTTCGAGGAAGAACGGGCGGCCAATCCGGAATTGTTTGCCAATATCGAGGCATTCGGTATCGAGATGCCGATCGAGGAAATCGCCAGAAAGGCTGTGACACTGGCTGAGGGGGAGGGTAACTGATGTCAATTCTGGTCAATAAAAAATCCAAAGTGATCGTGCAGGGCATCACCGGCGGCGCGGGCAAATACCACACCGAGCGTATGGTTGATTATGGCACCAATATCGTCGGCGGAGTTACGCCCGGTAAGGGCGGACAGAAAATCGAAGACCGCCCGGTGTTCGATACTGTGGCCGAATGTGTTGAGTATACCGGGGCTGATACGTCGGTTATTTTTCTCCCGGCCAAGTTTGTCAAAGAGGCCGCGATCGAGGCAATCCGGGCCGGTATCAGATTCGTGGTCGTCGTGCCGGAGCATATCCCTATTCATGACATGCTGTATATCCGCAAGGAAGCCAGTGAGCATGGCGCCACTGTGCTGGGCGGCAATACCGCCGGAATCATCACCCCGGGCGAAGCCAATCTCGGCATTATGCCCGATATCGCTTTCAAGCCGGGGAGAGTCGGGACGGTCTCCCGCAGCGGCTCGATCACCTACTATGTCGCCGATACCCTGACCCGTACCGGTTATGGTCAATCAACCTGTGTCGGACTCGGCGGCGACCCTGTGTTGGGTTCGACGTTCGCCGAGATACTGGCCATGTTCGAAGAGGATCCTCAGACAAAAGCGGTCGTTATGACCGGCGAAATCGGCGGAGTATATGAAGAGATGGCGGTCGATACGATCAAAGAAATGAAAACGCCGGTACTGGCGATGATCGGCGGGATGTTTGCGCCTCCGGGCAAACGGATGGGGCATGCCGGGGCGATTGTCGAGGGGACGATGGGCACGGCCAAAGAGAAGCTGGAGATTTTGGCCGAGGCCGGTGCGCATCCATGTAAGACATTCCTGGATATTCCCCTGACGCTGGAGCGGCTGGGAGTGTGAAAAAAATACTTATATTATTTATCAATAATTTACATTGATTTAACAATCATTACTTTTTATATTATTCTTCCTGTTGGCAAGGAGGAGTTATGAATCGGTGTTATCAGCTGGGTTGGTTTCTAATAGTATCTTTCTTTATTTTTTATGTATCTCCGATAAAGGCCGAGCGAAACATTCAATCCGGTCTCCGCTTTGGGGTTAATCTTTCTCAATTGCATGGCGATATTGATACCTATTATCCGGAAATAAATTCCAATACCGATCTTAATTTTGGAATATTTGGTGAATCGAGTTTCCTGGGTGATATCTATATTCATGTCGAAGCAGCAATGTCATGGAAGGGTGCATCCACTAAAGACGAAAAGCTCCGGATTGTCTATCTTGAATTGCCGTTTCTTTTGAAATATGCCATCGGGTTTCAAAAGCATAATAGCTTGTACTTGACAACTGGTGTAGCCCCTGCCTTAAATCTTTACACTGGATATGAAAAGGGCCGATTTAGTACTGCGGCGACTAAATATATGTCAGTTTATGATATCGGCATGGTCTTTGGGGCCGGGGTCGATTACCGGATAGTAAATTTCAGAGGCTTTGTAGAAGTTAAATATACGCTTGGGCTAACTTCGTTAGATACGATCGATGAATCTTCGCTCACCAATCAACCTGAACAGGATTTGGACATAACCAACCAAGCGCTGACATTCTCTTTTGGAGTATTCTTTTAATCCTTGAAAATTACGGCACTTATTGCTACCTACTGTGTATCACCATAAACAGCCACTCAAGCAGGCAGGATGGTAAACACAGTATGAGTTATCGTTATCGCCCTCACGTCATCGCCGCCGCAACCATACTCGTTGCCGCGCTGATAGTTGCGCCATCAATCTCAAGTGCCCAGGGAAGCATACAGCAGCCTCCGCCCCAGAATTATCAGCCGGCCGAACCGAGCAAAGTTCCCCAGCCGGTGGCACCGGGCACAGCCTTTACGCCCTATAATGAAAAAACGCCAACCCATGCAATCGACCGTAAATCGGTCTATTTCGCCATCGAATTCGAGGATCGGCACGCGATCGCCTTCTTTGAGCGCGTGAATAATTCCTGGACCGACCCGGAAATTGCGCCATTTTCAGGCACCTATTCCGATCTCGATCCGATGTTTTCGCCCGATGGCAACCGCCTGTATTTCTCCTCGAACCGTCCGATTGGCGAGGGCGCAGTAATTAAAGATTACAATATCTGGTATGTTGACAAGACCGATGACGGCTGGGGCCAGCCGGTGATGCTCAGCAAGGCGATCAACAAATGGGCTGATGAACGGTATCCCTGCGCAGTTGCCGATGGTTCCATCTATTTCTCAGCCAGCTATGATAAAGCCGGCGGAGGCAAACAGGATGTATTCGTGTCGCGTTTTGTCGATGGCGCTTATCAGGAAGCCGAGTTAATCGGCGATTCAATCAGTACCGCCTATAATGAATTTGCGCCGTTTGTTCTGCCTGATGAACGGTTCATTCTCTTTTCGGCCAGTGGTCGTGACGACAGCTATGGCGGCAGCGATATTTATATCAGTTTCCGTCATGAAAACGGTACCTGGCGGCCGGCTTTTAATCTCGGATTGCAGATCAATACCGTTGCCGATGATTACGCCCCGCGCATAAGCCATAATAGTTCATTATTGTTTTTGACCTCTGATCGGGTACCTGAAGAACAGCCGTTTGAACTTTCGTATTACACGCAGATTATACAGAATAAGGGTAAGCCGAAAGAGGGCATGACCGACATGTATTTCCTTGACGCCAAGGTCTGGCAACTGCCGCCGGGAGCGACTGAGGGAATTGAGATGCCGGAGCCGAAGGGATCGCAACCGAAACCGATTGAGCCCTGAGAATCAGGTCAAGACCGCCCGATCCAGATCCTCGCGCCTCAGCGGGCGGCCCTTTTCGAGAATCAGACGCAGGAGTTGACAGAGCAGATTATATGAATCGCTGGTAGCTTTGAGCAGCCGCTGCTCTTCCATCGGTTCGCCATGGACTGCCTGCGAACGCAAATTATATAATTTCTTGAACTCATAGAATTGATCAACCCGTTTTTCGCCGCGCGGCGCCAATAGTGAGGCGGCTACCAGCGAGATGCGGTAAATCAATTCGCCCTTGATACTGAAAATCGCCTCGATTCCTGACCAGAGCCGGGCTATTGCAGCCCGGGGATCTTTGAGATACCGCCAGTCTATGGCGGCCTCGAGGGCATATCGAATATTTTCGTTCTCGGTCGTCAGGATATCCATAGTGACGAAATGGTCCTTGATCCAACGGGCATCCGAGGGCGTCAATTCCTCTTTGCGTGAGTCTTTCGGCACCATGATATTCATATGAGCCTCCAGCAGCCGCCCCTCAAACAATGGTAGAATAATATCAATAGCTTCCGGACTGTGCCCACGCTGGTCCGTCGCCGACTGATCAAAGGCGGTGCGGTCAATGCGGTTTCGCAAGCCCGCAATAGCGTTCCATGAATACGAGGCGCAGGCCACACATAAATGACCGCTGTAGCCCAGCAGATTGAGCATATGCGACAGCAATTGTGCCCGTCGCATAGTATCTGCCGACTGCGTGACATCGGGATCGAACATTGAAAAAATCTCGGCAGTGCAGGAAGTGACAAATGGCGCCAGGGCCGGCCAACTCGAAAAACCGGAGCTTCCGAGAATGGCGAGGTCCGGGACTGTCAGCGGCGCCTCCAGTCTCTGCAGGCGAAGTCCGGGGGCGATTTTGTAGGCCTGCTCAGCCAGCGAGAGATCATAGAGTAGAATAAATCGATTCGATTTCGGCATATACACGGTGGTCTTAGTGTTCTCGTCGTCTCGAATATACAGTCTAAGCTATGGACGGGCAAGCCC